>CASEGD010000077.1 GCA_949287345.1 uncultured Phascolarctobacterium sp.
TGAACAGGCCACTAACGGCCGGGCCTTACGGCAGCAGAAACTCTCACATCTGCGGGACAAACAACATCCGCAGGTGTGTTTTATTTTAAGGAGAACCTACATGCAAAACCATAATAACCAAAGCCTTGCGCTTGATACCGTCAAAAAAGGCATTGCGCTGAACGTGCTGCTTGCAGCGTCAAAATTTGCGGCAGGCATTCTGGGGCACTCCGCCGCCCTTGTTTCTGACGCGGTCGATTCGGCGTCGGATATTTTCAGCAACCTCATCGTCATGGCGGGCATAAAAATTTCCGGCAAAGATTCCGACCCGGAACACCAATACGGGCATGAACGCATGGAATGTGTCGCCTCCATCATCATGTCGGCACTGCTGGCAATCGCCGGCGTCGGCATCGGCTTTGCCGGTGTACAGAAAATACTGCACTTCAGCAGCGAAGGCGAATTGGCAGTGCCCGATGCCATCACCCTTGCCGTTGCGCTTTTGGCGATTGTCAGCAAGGAAGGCATGTACTGGTACACCCGCGGCGTTGCCAAAAAAATCAACAGCGGCGCGCTTTTGGCGGATGCCCTGCACCACCGCAACGATGCTTTAACCTCCGTCGGCAGCCTTATCGGCATCAGCGGCGCGATGATGGGCTACCCCATTTTTGACCCGCTGGCCGCCATCGTCATCTGCCTGATGATTATTAAAGGCGCGTACGACGTGTTTACCGACGCCATTGACCGCATGGTGGACCGCAGCTGCGACGAAGAAACGGTGGAAAAAATGCAGCAGCTTATCGCCGCACAGCACGGCGTTGACCACGTGGACAAGCTGCAAACCCGCATTTTCGGCTCGCGTGTTTATGTAGATGTAGAAGTAAGCGCCGACGACCATTTAACGCTGTACGAAGCCCACTCCATTGCCGAGAACATCCACGAACAGATTGAACAGAACTTCCCCGAAGTTAAGCACTGCATGGTACACATCAACCCCTGCAGCGAAACACATCATAATTTTTAAAATAAAAAGCCTGCATAGAAATCTTTGCGATAACCATACAGGCTTATAGTTTGTTCTTGAAATTTTACGTTCAAACAAGTATAATAAAAGCACGGAGTATTGATGTTTGGTCGCATCGGTTCTCCCCATGTGATTTTGAGTCAGAAGGAAACCGTGTAACCGTGTTATGCGGTTTTTTTCATGCCGTTATTTATTCAAACAGCCTTTAAACCAAAAAGCAATACCAGTTTTACAGATTATGTGAAACCGGTATTGCTCTTTTTATTTTTTGTTGATAATTATTGATATAGCAGGTTGGGACATACAAAAAAAATTTGCCAGAAATACCTGCGATAGATTCTTTTCGCTGTATAAACGGCGAATTTCCTCATTGCGTTCTTCCTTGCCGCTAAAGCCACGCACTTCAATTTCTTCGCCTTGTACGTTCACTGCGTAATCGTGCAGCACAATTATTTTGCGCGTGCCGTCGTCATAAATTGCCTTAATTTCCAAATCACGCGCACCGCTTTTGCTGCGCGGCATGTAATTGGTAAACTCAATTTCACCGTCACCGACATATTTTTTTATTACCGCCTCGCTGAAAGGCAATTCTCTTTTAATCATTTTTTCACCACTTTGCGTATTATAAATTGATATGATTTTACTTTTTTAAACAAAAGGGAGCAAAAGCTCCCTTTTGTGTTTTTTGTTTTATTTATCGTGAAAGATTGCACTATTGCGGCGTTGCAAAATTCCTGCGCCTCCTCCGATTCCGTCCGGGCAACGCGCCGGACTCCCGAAGTTTTATACCTTAAATTTTGCCGGCGCAGTTTTTGTCTGCCGCCTTATAGCACAAACCTTTCACTTTCATTACTCAAACTATAATCCGGCGAAGCCTTAGAACGTCCACTGAACACCGGCGTTAATCTGATAGGTTTCGTCATTGTCATGTCCGAAGGATTTTTCAAAATCCATGAAGGCATAGCTGTTTTTACCGGTTTGTGTTGCAAAACCGAAACCAACATCATACCAGGTGCCTTCGTTTTCATAGCCAATGCCTACATAACGTCCATTGGTAGTGTCGTCCATTACACTTACATCCTGATCGCCAAGGAATTCGTGCAGCACGTCGGCTTTGATATAAACAGTACTCTGTTTCTGTTCGCCAAAGTCCTTACCAATGCGGAAGCCTGCGCGGCCAATTAAGCTGTTGATACCGTCAACGCTTACTTTAGTATCCTGACTGGTTGTATATTCAGCGCCGGTTACACGCGCCAGCTGCAGCTGTGCCTGCGGCTCAAAATACCAGTCGCTGCCGATATCCTTTTTGCGGCCGTATTCTGCGCTTACGCTGAATACATTGTTGCTGTAATCGCCGTCAATTCTTTTATGGGTTGTAGGTGCATATATTTCAAAATCATTGTCAAGATGTCCCCATTTAGCAACATAATCTACATAGTGGCCTTTATCGCCCATCCATGTATCGTACAGCCACAGGCCATAACGGTCAATTTCGCCCTTGCCTGCAATATCGCTGTAACCTGTATCGCCGTGCATGTAGTCAACAGCAAAGCCTACGCGGCGTTCGCCGTTATCACATTCCTGTTTAACATCATAACCCAGCTCATACATGGTATTCTGGCTACGGTAAGCATCTTCCTTGCCGATACGGTCATGGCGAATGCGAACCCACATGCCCTCATCTTCTTCGGGGTCATCATTAATATAACGTGCTTCGCCAAGGCGTTTGTTCAAACGATCCATGTAAATAGCGTTGCTGTAATTGGCGCGGCTCATGTTAAGAATAGCCTGCCCTGCCGGAGATAATTTTGCATTGCTAATGCCAACAAGCTTACTGTTTTTTACTCCGGCAAATTTAGCATCTTCATTATCTGCATTCGGTACCGGTTCATCAAACAGCATAATACCATAATCTGCATTGGCAGACATAGTTGCAGCGCTTTGCCCGGATACTTCTATCGGATCGCCCGGTTTAGCATCATTAGTTACATCAAAGAAACCGTCAACCATGCTGTCGCCCGGTTTATAATGGTTCATTTCTTTACCATTATAATGAACGTTTTCGTCATTATTAGCATAATCATCGGTATCTACTGCATATTCAAGGTTAAATGCACCCTGGTCTAATGTAACAGCCCTAAAAGTTGCATCGCTTCCTGCCCCAACCGTAGCAAAACGCAAACCATCAAAACCATTAGCATACATATCACCAGTCGTTACTGCTTCAAAAACATTTACAATGTAATCACCCTGCGCATTTTTTATATACAGCATATCGCTTGTATCACGGTTACGGTCAAGGCTCATATTAAAGGTGGCATCACCTTTCATTTCATAAACAGTAAGCGCATGGGCAGTTGTGTTGCGATTGGTATTAGCAGTAACAAGGTCAATAACTGCATTGTTAGCCGCGTCTCCGTCACTATCATTAGTGTTGATTCTTGTAATCCAGCTCTGACCGGTTACATTCCAGCGGGAGTCTTCTCCCATTGTAAGATTTACCACACCGCCTTTTTGAATCTCACTACTAAATGCAGGGTCAAAGAAAGTCTGTCCTTCACCATTTGCTGTTGTACCATGACCGCTATTCGTTATAACACCGGCATCACCATAATCATCAGCACGTCCGGTTAATGTACCGCCATTACCAAGGTTAACATTTAATACACCATTATTACCGGCAAGCAGATTACCATAAATATCAATTCCGGCATCAGAGACTGCCTTCGTATTAGTGCCGTTAGGCAGAATATTTACTTCACCGCCATAAGCAGCTAAAATATCGCCTTTAATATAACTTTTAGCGCCATTGTAGTTTTCATAATTTAAATTTGCATAAGAAATATCCAAACTTTCAAGTTTATCTTTGGTAAAATCTTCTTCCCCCAAATCAGGAGCAGTACCTGCTGCGATAGCTATATCCATACTATTCGGAGATTCGTCATATAAAGTAGTGCTGATATTTGTCGCACCGTTAATAGTTATGTCGCCACCATCATAAGCCCATACAGCTCTTTCAGAAGTCGTATCATCAGAAGGATCAGCATAATAAGTTTGAATATTATTTACACCGCTGACACTAATATTTGCGCCGGCTTCCGCATACAAAGAAGAAACAACCTGTTTTATTTCAGATTCATCATCAAGTCCACCGGCATTTTCAATAACAGAAGCAGAATAAAAATTATTGGTTACTACATTGTTTCCTTCTCCTTCAATTTTTACACTTGCGCCATTACCTTTGGCATAAACTGCGCCACTAAATATATTACTTTCATTTGCTAAAATAGCAATTTCATGATACTGTTGTTCTTCTATCCCTGTTGTATTTTCTATACTAACGGCAAATCCCTGACCATTGCTAATATAAGCTCCTGTATTTGAATCTACGTTAAAGTAGTTATTATCTCCTTTTATAAAAGCATCACTGTTGATTGCTTTTATACCAAAACCCTTTTCTGGATTAGCTACTGCCGCGCCACTAATAAAATTATCGCCTCCATGTATGTTAATGCTTGAGTTTCCTTCAATTAAGACACCATAAGCCTCTCCATTTATAGATTCACCTGTAATTTTATTATACTCAGAATCATAATAATTTTCTGTCGTTCCACCATTGAGTTTTACACCATAAGCATTACCATACTCAGCTTTAGCAGAAATAAAAATTTCATCGGCGGTCAATCTGTTTTCTTCACCACCCCATGTGTCTAAGCCATAAACATTGTTATTTCCGTTTGATTCTGCCTTTAAAGAGATGCTACCTGTACCGGTATAATCCGCACCTTGCCCTGCGCTCAAAATAAGATGACCGTTATCGTTGGCAGCGGCATAAACATGGCTACCAGTTAAGTCTGTCGAGTCATTTTTAGCAGTTACGCTAATACTGCCGTTATCTGTTGTAATATTGATTTCAGAACCACGGCTTTCATCATTAGGATCATACGAAGCAGCACTTCTGTCATTGCTTGCATTTAACCCATATACTGCGTGCAAGGTTCTGTCTTCTTCACCGCCGTCTTTATAGCTTAAATTGCTTCCGGCTGTTTTGGTTACATTAACAGTAACATCGCCATTTTTGCTGTTTAATTTAATACTATCGTCAGACTGTGCCCAAACGCCAACAGCAGCATAATTATTTTCTGATTTAACTTTTATATCAATACCTTCATTAGTAGTTAAAATTAAATTAGCAGTTTTTTCCGCATTAAGGCCATCTACCATAACGCCGGCAATATAGTAGTTAGTATCAGCACTCGTACTACCTTCATCTAATTTTGTAATATCGATATTTAAACTGTTTAATTCCCAGTTAAAAGTAAAATCATAATTAATATTAGTATTAGGATTAGTAGAAGTTACTAATATACCTGAATCAAAACTATTTTGTGTTGATTCTCCACTTATTTCATAATTTCTCTCTGGATAACTCAAAGTAAACTCTGAACCGGTTCCTTCATCTGTATTAATCCATAATTGAGTACTAAATTTCGCCCACGCGCTACCATATACGCTTGTGCTTAAAAGTAAACCTAATACAATTGCCCTTTCCAGATTTTTTCTTCGTTTCATCTTAATCACCTCGTAAAAATTAAAACAAATTACTAAAACTTTATTTAATATTATTAATTATTGCTGATTATTTTTCACAATTATATCAAATTTTACTTTTATCCGCAAGGCGAAAAGCTGTCTATCTGCCTGGTTTTTTATAAAATCCAATAAAATAAAAAACGCCGTAAGCCTTGTGCCACACAGGTTTACAGCGTTTTATGCTTCAATTTTGAGGTGATTAACATCGAAGTGCAAATTTTTTATTTGCACTTCGGAATAAAATATAAGTAAACAAATTATTGAAAGTATTAAATGCTTATACAAAAAAATAAACCCCAAAGCCACAAGGCCTTGGGGTTTTGGTTTCGCACAATATCCAAATATTAGCGTTTGGAGAACTGGCTTGCTTTACGAGCTTTCTTCAAGCCATATTTACGGCGTTCTTT
>CASEGD010000078.1 GCA_949287345.1 uncultured Phascolarctobacterium sp.
CGCTGGAAAACAGGCTGCGCCTGTAAGAAAGGCTGGTTGAAGAATGGAAGAAGCTGAAAACGCCGTCAGGGAAATCGGCACGGCAGCGATGGACGCTGTGCAGGGTCTGGATTCCGCCACGCTGGAGGGCACCATGCCTTTTATCGTCGGCGTGCTGATTTTGCTGATTGTTGTTAAATTTTTTGCGCTGCCGTTCAAACTGGTATGGAACGGTATTATCGGCGCTGTGGCGCTGTGGCTGGTAAACCTTGTGGGCGCTTTGTTCGGCTTTGGGCTTAAAATAACCGTTGTTAAAGCCTTAATTGCCGGTGTATTCGGCGTGCCTGGCTTACTTGCCGTATTGTGCTGGGAAATTTTTATAAAATAAAACCGTAATTAAAGGACGTGCATTGGCACGTCTTTTTTATTTTTTTGCTTGACTTGGAGCAGGCTTAAAGGATTAGTATAAAGGGAAGCTATTATTTGTTTTAAGGGGGAATAATTATGTTTGGTTTAGGTTTACCCGAGTTATTACTCATTCTGGTTATCGGTTTAATCTTTTTCGGCCCCGGCAAGCTGCCGGAAATCGGCTCTGCTTTGGGCAAGAGCATGAAGGAATTTAAACAGGCCGTGAACAGCACGGAAGCAGAAATTAAAAACGCCGGTGAAATTACAGAACCTGCCAAAGAGGAAACTGCACAGGCGGAAGCAAAAAAGTAAGGGCACTTATGGATAACGGCAGCCCTTTGAACAACGATGACAGCATGACCTTAACGGAACACCTGGGCGAGCTGCGCACGAGAATTTTGCGCAGCCTGGCGGCGCTGGCGGCGGGTACCTGCATCAGCGGTGCGTTTATTGATGAAATAATCGCGGTGCTGACCGCGCCTGCCGCTAATTTGTATTACATGCGCCCGGCGGAAGCGTTTTTTATTTACATTAAAGTAGCGCTGGCCTGCGGCGTGCTGATAGCGTCGCCCGTACTGTTTTATGAACTGTGGGCGTTTCTGGTGCCTGCCCTGACGGGGAAGGAGCGTACGGCGCTGATTTTGTTTGTGCCTGTTTCCGTACTTTTGTTCTGGGCGGGGATTGGCTTTGCCTACTTTTTTGTGTTCCCTCAGGGGCTTAACTTTTTTACAAGTTTTGCGGGCGGCAACATCGCGCCGATGCTGTCGATAGAAAGCTACCTCGACTTCTTTTTAATGCTTGTGGTGCCCTTCGGTTTTATTTTTAACCTGCCCATGGTGCTTATTGTGCTGGCGCAGATGGGCGCGGTATCGTCGCTGCTATTGAAGCGCGGGCGTAAATACATGGTGCTGGCGTCCTTTATTCTGGCGGCAATTATCACGCCGACGCCGGACGTCATCACGCAGACGCTGCTTGCCGTGCCGATGATTTTATTGTACGAAGGCAGCCGCATATTCATTCACTACATACTGCGCAAATAAAATATAAAAATAACCCTGTACATTTAGGTGTACAGGGTTTTGTGCGTTTACAGGTTAGTAGCCAAGGCGTTCCAGCCAGCGTTCGGTGCCGGCGGCGTCGTTCGCGTAAGCGCGGATGCCTTCAACAACATTTGCGCCCTTAAACCATGTTTTCATATCGGGCGTGCTGTCGCTGATGGGGCTGCCGCCGCTGGTGCAGAAGGTGATGACGGTTTTGCCGCTGAAATCATAGCTGTCTGCAAAGGTGGCAACTGCCATCGGCGCGGTGTACCACCAGATGGGGTAGCCTACAAAAACAACGTCGTACTGCGCCATATTGCTAACCGTGTTTTTCAGCGCCGGGCGCGCATTGGCGGATTTTTCCTGTTTGGCGAGCTCGGTAGTTTCACGGTATGCGGCGGGGTATGGCGTTGCCGTTTCGATTTTGAACAAATCGCCGCCGGTTTTGCTCTGGATTACCTGCGCAACCTTTTCGGTAGTGCCGGTGTGGCTGAAGTAAGCCACCAGAACCTTTTTGCCTTCCGTCTGGGGCTGTGCCGCTTCGGGCTGAGCGGTATTTTGCTGGGTTGCTGCGCTCTGACCGGCAGCGCCGCCGCAGGCAGTAAGGCTTAAAGCCATAAAGGCCGTAAATAAAATACTTAAAAATTTTTTCATTGCTGTTTGCTCCTTTTTTATTTATTGGCAGATGGTTCTGCCTGTAAAACTGTTTTGTGGCGGCGTTTAAAAATTACGCGCCCGCCCAGATGCGCTGCCAGTGCCAGACCGCCAAGGCAGGTGCCGCCGCAGCTGCCGCATACGCCGGTGCAGCCTCCGGCGGTGCCGCTTAAAACAGTGCCTGCCGGTATGCCTGCGCCGATGGCAAAGTTCAGCGCTTTATCTTTGTCTTGCAAAAATTTTGTTTTCATGCTGCTCACCTGCCTGTATGGATGGCGCCGCGCGGGCAGTTATGGCTGCACATGCCGCACTTAATGCAAAGTGCGGTGCTGTTTTGCACGGCGCCGTTTTTAATGCTCATCGCGCGCATGGGGCAGCTTTTTACACATAAGCCGCATTTAACGCAGGTACTTTCATCAACCTTAATCCTTGCGGCAATGCCCAGCCTTGCGCCGATAAAAAACCAAAAGCTCTGCATCGCGCCCTGCGGGCACAAAAAGCGGCAGTAACCGCGCCCGCCTTTGGTGAACAGACCGAACAGCACCATGTACAGTGCGCCGCTTAACAAGAGCGGCAGGGTAAAATCAAGCGCCGCGCCAAAAATGACGCTGACGAGGGAATCAAAAAAGTAAAAATTGCAGTAGGCGCAGGGGTAAAAGCCGTACCACAGCGGCAGCAGCATGTACGCCAGCAGCATGCCATAACGGATATGCGCTACCGGCGCGTATTTTTTCCATTCGATTTTGTATTTATCGGGCATGATATGGCTCAGGGCTTCCGTGAAGTAACCGGCAATGCACAGCCTGCCGCAGAAGAACGGCCCGAAAACGAGGCACAGCAGCCAGAACACTACGGTGCTCCATACCATGACGCTGTTTAAATCGAAAAAGCCGCCGGTAAAAATTTCCGCCGTCGGGATGCGCGGGCAAAATGCGTGCGGCAAAAAGCCGGGCTGCAAAGCAAGCACGTTTTCCATAAAGCGGCGGTACAGTTCAAACGGCGCGTATAAAAGCGCAAAGCCAAATAAATATCCCGCCGTGCGTTTTAAGGTAAAGGGCAAAGTATTTTTCATCGGGAACACCGCCTTTCTTTTAGTGTAGCATTTAAACTTAACTCTAAGTCAACTGAAAAAACTGCTTTTTGTTGGTTTTATTATAAATCGCCGCAAAGGCAATGTGCCAATGCTTATATTTTTGCTTCGGCAATGCTTAAAAAGCATTTTGCACGCTGCGTAAAACCATGTGTTTCAGGCATGGCAAACAATAAAATTTAAGTATTGGACTCAGCTTTAAGCTGCGTTTTATAATTAAGCCAACAAAACAGCTTTTTAAATCCATTGATGTGCATTGTAAGGAGGGGCCTGAAATGACCATTAAAGAATTTTCGGCGCGGACGGGCGTAACGGCAGATACTTTAAGATATTACGAGCGCGTCGGCATTATCCCGGCGGTGCCGCGCAAAGCGGGCGGCGTGCGCGTGTATGACGAGAATTTTGTCGAGTGGATTAATTTTGTGCAGACGCTGAAAGCCAGCGGCATGTCGCTGGAGGCGATTGCCGATTATATCCGCCTGGCGAAACTGGGCGAGGCGACCTGCCAACAGCGCAAAAACTTACTGGCGCAGGCACGCGAACTGCTGCGGCAAAAAATAGAAGCATTGCAGAACATGGCGCAGCAGGCGGATTACCAGCTGATGAGCTACGACACGGTTTTGCGCCCGCGCACCGACAGCCTTGTGAACAGTTTTGCGACGGCGTGAACTAAAAAGAAAATCCGTACAGGCTTGTGGCTTTGTACAGATTTGTTTTGTATAAAATTTTAATAAAAACTGTTGACATGGACTGAACTTTAAGGGATAGAATTGAAGCATAAGATATTAAAGAAACAGGAGGAAGTGTAATGGATAAAATGACAAGACGCGAATTTTTAAAAATGGCAGGTTCGGCAGCCGTTGGCGCTGCGGCTTACGGCGCAGGTTTGCAGAATGTTTTTGCCGCCGGTGAAGGCAGCGTTAAAGTAACGGGTAGCGACGGCACAGGCAGCCGTGCCAAAGTATACTTCAGCAAAAACATCAATGCCGAAACGCTGATTAAACTGTACGACATGGTTAACGAAGGTATTTACGGCAAGGTTGCCATTAAGCTGCATACCGGTGAGCCGCACGGCCCGAACATTCTTCCGCGCGACATGGTAAAGGCTTTTCAGGCGCATGTGCCCAACAGCAACATTGTTGAAACCAACGCTTTGTATGCGGGCGGCCGCGATACTACCGAAAAGCACCGCACCACGATTGCGCTGAACGGCTGGGATTTCTGCCCCGTTGACATTATGGACGAGGAAGGCACGGTTATGCTGCCGGTGCGCGGCGGTAAGCACATGCAGGAAGTTTCCATGGGCGGGCATATCGTTAATTACGACAGCATGATTGTCCTGACGCATTTTAAAGGGCACGCTATGGGCGGTTTCGGCGGCAGCATGAAGAACATCGCTATCGGCTGCGCCGATGGTAAAATCGGCAAGGCAATGGTGCACGGCGTTTACGGTCAGCCGCTGCCGGAGGACTGGAACGCATGGCCTGCGAAGGAAGAACTGATGGAGCGCATGGCGGAATCCGCGAAAGCGACGGTTGATTATTTTGGCAAGCATATTGTGTTCCTTAACGTAATGCGCCGTATGTCCGTAGACTGCGACTGCGCCGGTGTAAGCGCTGCCGAGCCGACAATTCCGGATATCGGCATTCTGGCGTCGACCGATATTCTGGCGATTGACCAGGCGTGCATTGACCTTGTTTACGCGCAGCCGGAAAAATACCGCCACGATTTGGTGGAACGCATTGAAAGCCGCCACGGATGAAAATGGGCAACCCGCAGTACGAACTTATCAGCATCGACTAAGCAGTTTGACAAAGTTTTTCAGTTTGGTATAATATAAAAAGAGAGATAATCTGATATTGGCGTGTCAGCTCTCTCCTCAATTACATATTTAGGTGAAAGAAGAGCTGCTTAGCCAAGTGGCTCTATTTCATTTTATAAGCAAATTACTTACAAGCAGAAATAATGGTTGCAACGAGGATACCGAAAGCAATCATCAAGGACAACGCTTCGTAAATCTTCATGCGTACCACCTCCCCGCATTGCGGAGAGAAACCGACTATCAGATTATCTCATGGATAAAAGTATAACATAAAAATATAAAGCAGGCAATTACTTAGTCCCATAAAAGGGATAAGCAGGAGCCTGCTTTTTTAATCCTTGCAATGGCAGCCGGTGCCGGCGGACATGCTGCACGAAGGGCATTGACCATGGCTGCGCATCAGCTTGCTGCCCCAGTTGTACATCGCTTCCAGTATCGGGAACAAGCTTTCGCCCAGCGGCGTGAGGGAATATTCCACCTTGGGCGGCACAACGGGGTATACCTTGCGGTTAATCAGCCCGTCCTGTTCCAGCTCGCGCAGCTGCTGCGTAAGCATTTTGGGCGTGGCTTCCGGCACAAGCTGGCGCAGCTGGCTGAAACGCAGCACGCGCCCCGATAAATGCCACAGCAAAAGCGCTTTGTATTTGCCGCCGATGAGGTGCAGCGTGGCGGCGACCGGGCAGTTTACATTGGTTGTTGCTTCCATAATTTTCTCCTTGGTATCTTTTTGGGTACTATATCACAAAATAGTGCATTCTTGATTAAAGGATAGCGGCTTAATATAATAGTAAC
This sequence comes from uncultured Phascolarctobacterium sp., assembly GCA_949287345.1. Classification (GTDB taxonomy): domain Bacteria; phylum Bacillota; class Negativicutes; order Acidaminococcales; family Acidaminococcaceae; genus Fusicatenibacter_A. The sequence goes on from CASEGD010000078.1 coordinate 5,786, forward strand.
AGGAACTAACGCCTGCGTCAATGCGGGCAAGCGATAGACAAGGAGCAAAACTATGAAAAAGGAACAGTTTAACGTAACCGGCATGACCTGTGCCGCCTGCTCCGCCCGCGTGGAAAAAGCGGTGGGCAAGCTGGCGGGCGTGGATAAGGTTGCCGTGAACTTACTTAAAAACAGCATGGTGGTCGATTATGATGACACCTCACTGAACACGCAGGGCATTATCGACGCCGTTGTCAACGCGGGCTACGGTGCGTCGCTGAAAAACGCAGAGGCTAAAAAATCCGGCAAGGCCGCCGATACAACAGGTGCGGATATTGCCAGACAGGAATACGAAAGCATAAAGCGCCGCTTAAAGCTGTCGCTGATTTTTGCCGTGCCGCTGTCCTATATTTCCATGGGGCACATGATGGGCTGGCCGCTGCCCGGGATTTTCCTCGGCGTGGAAAACGCGATGATTTTTTCGCTGACGCTGCTGCTTTTGGTAATCCCGGTGGTGTTCATCAATTTTAAGTTTTTCCGCGTTGGCTTTAAAACGCTGTTCGCCCTTGCGCCGAATATGGATTCCCTGATTGCCATCGGCGCGTCGGCGTCGCTTGTTTACGGCGTGTACGCGCTGTACAAAATCGCTTACGGTTTCGGCCACGGCGATTTGGCGATGGTACACCGGTTTTCGATGGATTTGTATTTTGAATCGGCGGGCATGATTTTAACGCTGATTACCTTCGGCAAATTTCTTGAAGCGCGCGCCAAGGGCAGGACTTCGGACGCTATCAACAAGCTGATGAATTTAGCGCCGAAAACCGCCGTTGTGGAACGTGACGGCGCAGAAACCGAAGTGCCCGTAGAAGAAGTTGAAAAGGGCGATATTCTCGTTGTGCGCAGCGGCATGAGCGTGCCGGTGGACGGCGTGGCGACGGAAGGGCATGCAGCCGTGGATGAATCCGCCATTACGGGCGAGAGCATACCTGTGGAAAAAGAAGCGGGTGCCAAGCTCATCGGCGCGACGGTGCTGAAAAGCGGCTTTTTAAAAATGCGTGCCGAAAAGGTCGGCGAAGAAACGACGCTGGCGCAAATTGTACGCTTGGTGGACGACGCTACCGGCAGCAAGCCGCCCATCGCCAAAATGGCGGATAAAGTCAGCGGCGTATTTGTACCGGCGGTTATCGGCATTGCCGCTGTTACCGGCGCGGTATGGCTGCTGCTGGGCGAAAGTTTTGAGTTTGCGCTGTCCAACGCCATTGCGGTGCTGGTTATCAGCTGTCCGTGCGCGCTGGGGCTGGCAACGCCTACCGCAATAATGGTCGGCACGGGGCGCGGCGCTTCCGGCGGCGTGCTGATTAAATCGGCCGAGGCGCTGGAAACCGTGCATGAAGTAAACACCGTGGTGCTTGATAAAACCGGCACCATTACGCAGGGCACGCCGGGCGTAACGGACGTGCTGTATGGTAAAACTGTTGGCGAAGAAAGGCTGCTGCAACTGGCCGCTTCGCTTGAAAAATATTCCGAACATCCGCTGGCGGAAGCTATTGTAAGCCACGCCGCCGCTAAAAATATCCGGCTTGTGCCGGTAACCGGTTTTGCGCAGGAGGCCGGACGCGGCATTAAGGGCTTAATTGAAGGCAAGCTGTGCCTCGGCGGCAACCGCAAAATGCTGGCGGAGGCCGGCTTGTACAATGAGGATGCCAAAGACATCGAGCAGAAGCTGGCAGGCGAAGGCAAAACGCCGCTGTTCTTTGTGTACGACGGCAATTTAATCGGCATTATCGCGCTGGCGGATACCGTTAAACCAACCAGCCGCGCGGCAATAGCCGAGCTGAAACGCATGGGGCTGGAGGTTGTAATGCTTACCGGCGACAACGCGCATACCGCGCAGGCGATACAGAAGGAAGTCGGCGTGGACCGCGTGGTAGCCGAAGTTTTGCCGCAGGATAAGGAAAATGAAATCCGCTGCCTGCAGGAGCAGGGCAAAAAAGTTGCCATGGTCGGCGACGGTATTAACGACGCACCTGCTTTGGCGCGTGCCGATGTGGGCATTGCTATCGGCGCAGGCACGGACATTGCCATCGAATCGGCAGATTTGGTGCTGATGAAAAGCGACCTGCTGGATGTTGCCGGTGCGGTGCAGCTTGGGCACGCCGTTATCCGCAACATCAAGCAAAACCTGTTCTGGGCGCTGTTCTACAACGCTATTTGCATCCCGGTGGCGGCAGGTTTGTTTTACCCTGCCTTCGGCTTAAAGCTCAGCCCCATGCTGGGCGCGCTGGCGATGAGCTTCAGTTCCGTTTTTGTAGTTACCAACGCTCTGCGTTTAAGGTTTTTTAAACCCGTGTACACCGCTGCCGCAGATGTAAGCGCGTCGGCAGGCAGCACGCGCGAATGCAGGACGATGGCGATAGATATTAAACAAAGCACAAAAGAAAGGGTTGATACCATGAAAAAAGTATTGGACGTAGAAGGCATGATGTGCCAGCACTGCGTGGCGCACGTTAACAAAGCATTAAGCGGCCTTGAAGGCGTGGAAGCCGTTGAAGTATCGCTGGAAAACAAAACCGCAACCGTAACGCTGGCCAAAGAAGTTGCCGACGACGTACTTACCAAAGCCGTTGTTGACGCAGGCTACGAAGTAAAAGGCATTAAAACTTTATAAAAAAATAACCCTTCTCGCAGGAAGGGCGCAGTGCCGGGTGCAAAAGCCCGGCATTTTTATTTTAATCAGCAGTTTCTGTTTTTCATGCAGAACTCGCCGTTCTGGTAGGCGGTAATTTTGTAGTTAAGGCGTTCCAGTGTGCTCTGCATATGTTCAAGGCGCGCCTGCAAACGGTCGCGCTCAGCAATCAAAAGCTCCTCGCGTTCCTTTAAGGTGCTGTCACCCTCCAGAAACAGGTGCATGTATTTGGTCAGCACCTCAATGGAAAGCCCTGCCTCGCGCATACATTTTATAAACTCAATGCGCTCGCAGTCCACTTCGCTGTAATCGCGGTTGCCGCTTTTGTTGCGCGCTACCGCCGGCAAAAGCCCAATGCGTTCATAATAGCGCAGCGTATCGGCTGTAAGGCCGTATTGTTTGCTTACTTCTGCAATGTTCATCTATGTCACTCCCGTTTAAAAATGCCGCTTCAGGCGGATAAAATTTTATAAGCGCTGCATACGGCGACGTGCCCGCTGATGTTGACCAGCGTGTAGATAAGGGCGAGCGCCGCTGCGATTTGCAAAAAGATTTTCATAGTCAGGACCTCTCTTTGGTGATGGTGACGCTGTCAAACTCCTTGCCGTCGGGCAGATATGCTTTAAAGGTTAAAGCATTGTCCGTTTTTTCCAGCGTCAGGTAGTTGGCGTCCTCCGGCTGGGGCGCAAGGGCTGCGTCTGCGGGGTTACGCTGCCACAGGTTAGCATAGCGCACGCTGCCTGCCACGCCGGTTAAAATGTAGGTAGTGCCGCTGCTGTCCGCCGCAAAGTTTTTCATCGGCACGCGGCGGCGATAGGTGTGCAGGTGCGCCGTCAGTACGGCATCTACATTAAACTCATCAAACACCGGCATCAGCTGCTGCGCCCACGGCGTAAACTGAACGGTTGCCGGGTCAAAACTATTGGGGCGGTCGGTGAAGGCGTAGCGCAAAACGTCCTTGTGCATCAGCACAACCTTCCATTTGGCGGTAGTGTTTGCGAGGTCATTGCGCAGCCAATCAAGCTGCTGTGCCATTAAATTGGGGTTAAATTCTGCCATCTCGTCGGTCTGCGAATTTAAAACCGCAAAATGCACGTCGTTGTAATCAAAGCTGTAATACTGGTTCGTGTTTTCGCTGCCACTATCCGGCACATTAAATAGCGTAAGGTACGGCGTGGGGTAGCCTACCTGCCATTCCAGCGTGTAGGTTTCGTGGTTGCCCATTACCGGCGCAAAGGGTATGTTTGCAATCATCGGCTCAACGCTGCTGAACCAGGCGTTCCACTGGCTTAAATCGTAACCGTTGTCCACCAAATCACCCATGTTGATGAAAAACGCGGCATCTTTATTGTTGGCGTAAGCGCTGTCGGCCAGTTTGTGCCAGCCGCTGTAATCGCTGGATTGCGAATCCGGGAAAATCAGCGCCTTAAAGTCGCCGCTGCTTGCCGTCTGCATGGTCTGCCAGTCCGTGCGGCAAGCTTCGTAACCGGCGCGGTATTGATAGCTTGTGCCCGGTTCAAGCCCGGTCAGTTTGGCGGTGTAAACGTAAATTTTGCGCCCGTCCACCGTAAAATCTGCCGCTTCTGCCGCTGCGGTTTTAATTTCGCCGCCGTCCGTGCGGTATTCTGCCAGCGGTTCTTTCAGCGCCTCGTCCGCCTGCCACATAATGGTGCGGCTCGTGCTGCTGTCTGCGGTAATCACCTGGCGCAGGTGCGTAACTTCATCTGCCGCGGCAAAATTTTTATCCGCCGTGGCGGCGTTAAACGCGCAGCCCGCCGCCAAAAACACGGCCATAACTATTAAATATTTAAGGTATTTTTTCATAAGCATTGCTCCTTTGGTTACTAATAATATAACAGTTGTACCAAGCTCCAAGTCAAGCAGTTTTTTCAAAAATTTTCCTTGACTTGAAGCACACTCCAAAGTATATATTATATACATAACAATGTATAAGGAGATTTGCGATGAACCTTTTTATGATTGTCATGTATTCATACCTCATCGCCATGGGCATTGCCGTGTGGTTTTATTACCGCACGCTCATCCCCGGCTTTACCTCGTGGTTGTGGCCGCTGGCTGTTGTGGGCGCAACGGCAAGCTACCTTGTAAGCCACAGCGGCTATATCGTCCACCCGGAACCTGTTGCGCGCGCACTGGCGTGGATTGGCAACGTGTGGATTCTGTTCGGCTTTTACAGCCTGATTTTAATGCTCATCAACGGCGTTTTAATTATTCCCGCCAAAATCCTGCACTGGCAGGTGCGTTTCAGCACGCCGTTTGCCATGGCGGGGCTGGCGCTGATTACCGGCGTTTTGGCGTTTGGCATTTACAAGGCGCAGAACCCGATTGT
>CASEGD010000079.1 GCA_949287345.1 uncultured Phascolarctobacterium sp.
AATTTGCAGAACATTGCCCACCGTTTTGTAAGCAATAAAGTTGATTTGATTTGCGCTATTGCCACACCGGCGGCGCAGACCTGTGCCAACGCCACGAAGGATATCCCCATTGTGGCAACGGCCGTTACCGATTACGAAGCTGCCAAACTGGTGGCAAAAAATGATAAACCGGGCGGCAATGTTACCGGTACCAGCGATATGAACCCGATTAAAGAACAGCTTGATTTGCTGCTGAAGCTTGTGCCCGATGCCAAAGTAGTAGGCACGATTTATTCCTCCAGCGAGGTTAACAGCCAGATGCAGGTGGATTTGTTGAAAAAATATGCTGCGGAACGCGGCGTGGAAATTAAGGAAGCAACCGTTTCCAGCGTAAATGATATCCAGCAGGCAGCGCAGAGCATTATCGGCGATATTGACTGCCTGTACCTGCCGACCGATAACGTAATGGCATCGGCAGTGCCGACTTTAATCAGCGTTACCGAGCCTGCCAAACTGGTTATGACTTGCGGCTGGCCGGATACCGAAGGCAGTGTGGCTGTTATCGGCATTGATTATTACGAACTTGGCAAGCAGACCGGCGAAATGGCAGCCAAAATTCTGAAGGGCGAAGCCAAACCGGCTGACATGGCGGTTGAAACCCAGAAACAGTTTAAAGTTACTATCAACAAGGCTGTTGCTGACCGCCTCGGCTACACCATTCCGGAAGAAGTTTTAAAAGAAGCGGAAGCAAAATAAAAGGTTCATTGCGGGCTTCCTGCGCGGGAGCCCGCTTTTACTGCTACTTTTGGAGGAGATTAGATGATAGACATTTTAATGCCGACAATAGCGCAGGGGCTGTTGTGGGCGATTATGGCGCTGGGCGTTTACATTACGTTCCGCGTGCTTGATATTGCTGATTTGACTGTTGAAGGCAGCTTTCCGTTAGGCGCTGCCGTGGCGGCGTCGATGCTTTCGGAAGGTTATTCCGTAGCCGTTGCTTTTATCTGCGCTGCCATTGCCGGTATGCTGGCGGGCGTCGCTACCGGGCTTTTGCACACTAAACTGAAAATACCGGCACTGCTGGCAGGCATCTTGACCATGATTGCGCTGTATTCCGTAAACCTGCGCGTTATGGGTAAAGCAAACCTGTCGCTGCTGCGCATTGATACAATTTTTACCGAAATGCAAGCATGGTTTAATCTTGATAATGTTTACACCGTGCTTTCCGTCGGCGCTATTGCCGCCGTTTTAAGCGGCCTGTTTATTTACTGGTTCTTCGGTACGGAAATCGGCGCTGCTATCCGCGCGACCGGCTTTAACCAGCAGATGATCCGTGCGCAGGGCGTTGATACCCGCGTGACGATTATTTTGGGACTTTTAATCAGCAACGCGCTGGTTGCTTTAAGCGGCGCGCTGATTGCACAGAACAACGGCTTTGCCGATGTCGGCATGGGCACGGGCACTATCGTTATCGGCCTTGCTTCCGTAATTATCGGCGAGGTGCTGTTTGGCACGCGCAGTTTTAAAAACTGCATTGTCAGCGTAATTCTTGGCAGTGTTGTTTACCGTATTGTAATTGCCGCGGTACTGCAAATGGGCATGCCGCCTAACGATTTGAAACTGTTTACGGCGCTTCTCGTAGCGTTTGCACTCTCGCTGCCGCTTGTTAAAGATAAAGTCGGCGCAAGAAAGGCGGTGAAATAATGCTGCACGTTGAACATATCCATAAAACTTTTTTTGCAGGTACTATAAACGAAAAAGTTGCTTTGCAGGACCTTTCACTGCACCTTGCCCCCGGCGATTTTGTTACCGTTATCGGCGGCAACGGCGCGGGCAAGTCCACCATGCTCAACTCCATTGCGGGCGTTTACCCGGTGGACAGCGGCAAAATTGTCATCGACGGTGCGGATATTACCAAAACGCCGGAACACAAACGCGCCAAATACATCGGCAGGGTATTTCAGGACCCGATGATGGGTACCGCTGCCGGCATGATGATTGAAGAAAACCTGGCTATCGCCGCAAGGCGCGGCAAAACACCGGGCTTAAAATGGAGCCTGAATGAAAAAGACCACGACTGGTTTGTGGAAATGCTGAAAGAGCTTGACCTGGGTTTGGAAAACCGCATGACCGCGCGCGTTGGCTTACTTAGCGGCGGGCAAAGGCAGGCCTTGACGCTTTTAATGGCGACCATTAAAAAACCGAAGCTGTTGCTTTTGGACGAACATACGGCGGCGCTCGACCCGAAAACCGCAGCCAAAGTTCTGGCACTGACGGAACGCATTGTTGACCGCGACCAGCTGACGACGCTGATGATTACGCACAACATGCGCGACGCTTTGCGTTACGGCAACAGGCTGATTATGATGTACAACGGCCGTATTCTGGTTGACGTTGCGGGCGACGAAAAGAAAAACCTTACCACGCAGGACCTGCTGCAAATGTTTGAAAAAGCGGCCGGCAATACGCTGGACAGCGACCGCCTGCTTTTAAGCTGAGGAGAAACGCATGGCTGATTTAGAACGCCTGAAACATATAAAATGTTTTCTGTTTGATATGGACGGCACCATCAATCTGGGCAATACGCTCATCCCCGGCATGGACGATTTTTTTAAAAAGCTGCGTTCCTACGGCAGGGATTTTTACCTGGTGACGAACAATTCGTCCAAGGGGCACAGCCACTATGTGGAAAAAATGCGCCGCCTGGGCATTGTTGTGGACCGCAAAAACGTGCTGATAAGCAGCGACGCTTTTGTATATTACATGCAGCACCTTAAGCCGGGCGCCAGCCTTTACGTGCTGGGCACGGATTTATTGAAGGAAACGATTATCAAGGGCGGCTTTAAGCTGACGACGCTGCTGGAAGAAAAAACGGATTACGTCGTTGTCGGTTTTGATATGTCGCTGGATTATGATAAGCTTGCCATTGCCTGCCGTTTGATTGACCGCGGCGTGCCCTATGTGGCGACGCACCCCGACGTGCGCTGTCCGATTGAAGGCGGCGAGTTTATACCGGACTGCGGCGCGATGCTGAAGCTGATTGAAACGGCGACCGGCAAAAAGCCGCTGGCAATTACCGGCAAGCCCTATCATTACATGGTTGACGTTGTTATGGAACGCACCGGCTACAAAAAAGATGAAATCGCTATGGTTGGCGACCGCTTGAGCACCGATATCGCCTTCGGGCTGAATAACGGCATTCTGTCCGTGCTGGTGCTGACCGGCGAAGCGACGCTGGAGGATATCGAAAAGGAAAACATCCACCCCGATATTATCCTGCCGCATGCAGCCGACATAGCAAAATATTTTTAAAAAATTACCCTGCTTTTACGGCAGGGTTTATTTTTTTGTGCAGGATTTTGTTGTATAATTAATGTAGGGTAGTTTTGCACTAGCCGAAGTTTTGTGAAAGGCAGTGATCTTATGGAATTCAAAAAAGTTACCTTTTTAAAAGTTTATACCGGAGAAGATTTGATTTTAGACGATAAGCCCTTTTATAAAGCGGTTATTGAAGAAGCCATGCGCCTGAAGCTGGCGGGCGGCACCGTGTCGCGCGGCATTGGCGGTTATGCCAGCACCAAACGCGGCATCGACCACAAAATCGGTTCGATTTTTACCGGCATGCCCAATATGCCCGTTGTTGTGGAAATCGTCGATAAGCGCGAGAATATTGAAAAAATCCTGCCGTGGCTGGAAAAACACGCTACCAAAGCGCTGGTGCTTGTTGAAGAAAGCAACTGCCTGGTAACGGATTACATGCGCGAAGAAGAAGCTAAAAAAGCCAAAGAGGCTAAAAAATAAAAATATCCCCAAGGAGATACTTTATGAGAGAAAAATTTGATGTTGCCATTATCGGCGGCGGACCTGCCGCCGTTTTTGCTGCTTATGAGTTTTCGCTGAAATACCCCGAGCTGAAGGTGGTTATTTTGGAGGAAGGCCACCCGATTGACCAGCGCAAATGCCCGCTGGCGATGAAAAAAGTTGACCATTGCCTGCGCTGCGTGCCCTGCGATATTATGCGCGGCTTCGGCGGTGCGGGTGCGTTCTCGGACGGCAAGTACAATTTTACGACGGAGTTTGGCGGCTGGCTGAATGAATACCTGCCGCACAACGAGGTTATCGAACTCATCGACTACGTTGATGAACTGAACTGCCGCCACGGTGCGCCGGGCGAATATTTCAGCACTAAAAACTGCACCATCGGCGCTAAGGCACTGGGATATGACCTGCACCTGTTAAACGCCAAAGTGCGCCATCTGGGTACCGAAAACAACCTGATTATAATGGAAAACATCTATAAATATCTGCTGGAGCATGGCATTACCATTGAATGTAACAGCCATGTCGAAAGCATTATCCGCGAAGGCGACGGTTTTGTTTTGCCGGTACGCGGCAAGGGCGAAGTGGAGTGCAAATATTTAATTGCTGCGCCCGGGCGCGCCGGTGCGGAATGGTTTACCGAGCAGTGCAAAACGCTGGGGTTGAACTTCATCAACAACCAGGTGGATATCGGCGTGCGCGTGGAAGTGCCTGCGCAGGTGTTTAAGCACATTACCGACGAGGTTTACGAGGCGAAGCTGGTTTACCGCACGCAGCGTTACAACGATTTGGTGCGCACCTTCTGCATGAACCCGAACGGTTACGTTGTTGCCGAAAACACCGACGGCATTGTAACGGTTAACGGCCACAGCTACCGTGACCCGAAGCTGCACAGCAACAACACCAACTTTGCGCTTTTAGTAAGCAACACTTTTACCGAACCATTTACCGAGCCGCACCAGTACGGCAAGCGCATTGCTTCGTTCAGCAATATGCTGGGCGGGGGCGTGCTTTTGCAGCGCTTCGGCGATTTGATTAACGGACGCCGCACCAACGAACGCCGCCTGAAAAAGAGCTTTACCAAGCCGACGCTGAACGCAACGCCGGGCGATTTAAGCCTTGTTCTGCCCAAGCGCCAGCTTGATGATATTATTGAAATGATTTACGCGCTGGATAAAATTGCGCCGGGCATGGCCAATGCCGATACGCTTTTGTACGGCGTGGAAGTTAAATTTTACAGCGCGCGCCTTGAGCTTGACGGCAAACTGGAAACGAAGATTCCGAACCTGTTTGCCTGCGGCGATGGTGCGGGCATTACGCGCGGGCTTTCGCAGGCCAGCGCCAGCGGCGTGCATGTGGCAAGGCAGATTGGCGAGCGCGCTAAACTTGGCAAATAACAAAACGGGTGGGAAGGAACAATGGTAACACCGTTAATAAGCATGCTCGGGATTACAAAACGCTTCCCGGGCGTAATAGCCAACAACAAAATAAACCTGGAACTGTACCCCGGTGAAATCCACGCCCTTTTGGGCGAAAACGGCAGCGGGAAAAGTACGCTGATGAGCATTTTAACCGGTCTGTATCAGCCGACCGAAGGCAAAATTCTTGTCGAAGGTAAGGAAACGCAGTTTTCTTCACCGGCGGACGCGATTAAAAACGGCATCGGCATGGTGCATCAGCATTTTAAGCTGATTGAAAGCTTTACCGTAGCAGAAAACATTGCCTTAAGCGATACGCACGGCAGCTTTAAGCTGGATACGGCGCAGCTTGAGGCGGACATTGCGGAGTTAAGCAGTTACTACGGGCTTAAAATTGACCCGCACGCCCATGTGTGGCAGCTTGGCGTGGGTGAAAAGCAGCGCGTGGAAATTTTGCGCATGCTGTACCATAAAAGTAAGGTGCTGATTCTGGACGAGCCGACCGCAGTTTTAACGCCGCAGGAAACGCGCGAGCTGTTTATCAACCTGCGCAAAATGGCGGACAACGGCTGCGCGGTAGTGTTTATTTCGCACAAGCTGAACGAGGTTGAAGAACTGGCGGACCGTATTACCGTACTGCGCAGCGGCGTGGTCAGCGGGCACATGACGAAAGAAGAAATCAACCGCGCGTCGCTGATTAAAATGATGGTGGGGCGCGAGCTGAAC
>CASEGD010000080.1 GCA_949287345.1 uncultured Phascolarctobacterium sp.
AGCAAGTGTTTTTGCAAGGCTTGCTTCGTCTTCTACGTTTAAAGAAGTTACGCTCTTGTCGATTTTTTTGTTGAAACCGCACAGAACTTTGCCCGGGCCAACTTCAACAAAGGTATCAACGCCGCCTGCAATCATTTTTCTTACGCCGGTTTCCCAAAGCACAGGCATAGCCGCCTGGCGGATTAAGCTTTCCTTAATTGCTTCCGCTTTGGTTTCTTCTTCGGCGTTTACGTTAGCCATAACGGGGATTTTCGCATCATGGAAGGTAATGGTTTTAAATACTTCTGCCAGACGGTCGGAAGCGGGCTGCAGCAGCGTGCTATGGAAAGGAGCGCTTACCGGCAGAAGAACTGCGCGTTTTGCGCCAGCTTCTTTCAAAGCAACCAGCGCTTTATCAACAGCGCCGACAGCACCGGCAATTACAACCTGGCCGGGGCAGTTAAAGTTTACTGCCTGTACAGCTTCGCCGCATTCTGCTTCAATGCCGCGGCAGATTTCAACGATTTTATCGGTATCCATGCCAAGAACTGCTGCCATGCTGCCTTCGCCGACAGGAACAGCCTCCTGCATGAACTGGCCTCTTTTACGTACAATGCGTACAGCGTCGGCAAAATCAAGCGCTTCGGCCTGTACCAGCGCGGAATATTCACCAAGGCTGTGGCCTGCCGCAATTTCGCAGGTTACGCCGTTTTCGGCAAGTACTCTTGCGCAGGCAACGCTGGCGGTTAAAATAGCCGGCTGAGTGTTGAAGGTCAGGCGCAGCTGGTCTTCGGGGCCTTCAAAGCACAGTTTGCTGATAGAAAAACCCAAAGCTTCGTCTGCTTCTTCAAATGTTCTGCGTGCGCACGCATAGTTGTCGTACAAATCTTTGCACATGCCAACGCTCTGGGAGCCCTGGCCCGGGAAAATAAATGCTACTTTACTCATTCACAAAGCCTCTCTTCCGTCGTTTATTTAGCCCATTTAAGCACAATACTGCCCCAGGTAAGGCCAGCGCCGAAAGCAACAAGCAGTAAGTTGTCGCCTTTTTTCATAGCGTGCTGGTCCTGCATTTCCGCCAAAGCGATAGGAATGCAAGCTGCGGAAGTATTGCTGTATTTATCAATGTTTACCCAAACTTTGTCCATCGGCATTTTAAAATGCTTGGCAGCGGATTGAATAATGCGGATATTGGCCTGATGCGGTACCAGCATATCAATATCCTCGTTGCTTAAGCCTGCCTGCTCCAGCGATTTTTTAGCCGTTTTGCCCATAACCTTAACGGCAAATTTAAATACTTCGTTGCCGTTCATGTGTACGGTGTGTTCTTTATTGTCAACCGTTTCGTGGCTGGCCGGCCTGCGGCTGCCGCCTGCGGGCTGATACAAATGAATGCCGCCTGCACCGTCGCTGCCGAGGTCAAGGCCAAGGATGCCGTAACCTTCTTCAACCTCGCCCAAAACCGCTGCGCCTGCACCGTCGCCGAACAGTACGCAGGTGTTGCGGTCTTCCCAGTTCAAAATGCGGGAAAGGGTTTCAGCACCGATAACCAGTGCTTTTTTGTAAAGGCCGCTGGCAATCATCTGCGAAGCAACGCTCACGCCGTAAACAAAACCGGTGCAGCCTGCCGAAAGGTCAAACGCTGCCGCATGCTGTGCCCACAGTCTGTCCTGCACAAGGCAGGCGGTGGAAGGATATACGCCGTAATCAGGCGTTGCCGTTGCCACGATGATAAGGTCAATATCATTCGGAGTCAGGCCTGCATCCTCAAGCGCGCGCCTTGCAGCAATCAGCGCCAGGTCACTGGTAGCCTGTTCGGGTGCTGCAATATGGCGGGTTCTGATACCGGTACGCTGTACAATCCATTCGTCGGTAGTGTCAACCATTTTTTCAAGGTCATGGTTGGTCAGAACCTTGCTAGGAAGGTAACTGCCCACACCCAAAATACCTACTTGTTTTACAGCTTTAGTCATGTATCTATCCTCGTTTCTTTATTTTTCTTCGTCTTTAACTACGATTTCCGCAATATGTTTTACCACGTCGCGCTCGGCAAAATTAATTGCCACCCTGATGGCGCTGGTAATAGATTTAGCCTTGCTGTTGCCGTGGCAGATAATGAACGGAGCTTTAACGCCCAACAAAAGCGCTCCGCCGTATTCGGTAACGTCGGCGCGTTTTTTCAGCGCCTTCAGCACCGGCAGTAAAAGGAAGCCACCCAGTTTGGCACGCCAGCCGCCCTGCAAAATCGCATCCTTAACTACTACCATTATAGCACTTGCAAGCCCTTCTGCAAACTTTAAAACAACATTGCCGACAAATCCGTCGCAAACAACAACGTCTACAGTGCCTTTGTTAATGTCGCGGCCTTCCACGTTGCCGATAAAGTTAATGTGTTTCTGCGCTTTCAAAAGCGGATAAGTTGCCAATGCCTGCTCGTTGCCTTTGGTTTCTTCTTCGCCGATATTCAATAAACCAACGCGCGGTTTTTCGACATTGAACATCAGTTCCGAATAAACGCTGCCCATCAGTGCACTCTGCACCATGTGTTCCGGTTTGGCGTCAACCTTCGCGCCGCTGTCGAGCAGTACCGTCGTGCCGGTAAGGTTCGGTATCGGCGTCGCAATGGCCGGTCGTTCAATGCCTTTAATGCGCCCAAGGTAAAACAGCGCTGCTGCTACTGCCGCACCCGTACTGCCGGAAGATACCAGCGCGTCGCATTTATGTTCGCGCAAAAGGCGCGTTGCCACAACAATAGATGAATTCTTTTTGGTTTTTACCGCAATCGAAGGGTGTTCGTCCATTCTTACAACTTCGGTTGCTTCGCAGATGGTCAGTCTCGTTTCGTCATCTGCTTTATATTCGTGCAGCAGGTCCTTAATAACTACCGGGTCGCCTACCAGCACAATTTCACAGTTAAATTCTTTTACCGCCTGTACCGCTCCAAGCACAAGTTCCTTCGGGCCATAGTCCGTTCCCATTACGTCAAGCGCGATCTTCATTTGCCTGTGTCCTTTCGTCCGGGCAGGGTACAATTATAAATTTTGCCCGGAAAACTTCTTCGTTGTTATTTCTTATTTTAACCCAAATTATATATTTGTTAAACTCCCTGCGGATAACTTCCGCCTTGGCGACAAGAGTTGCACCGGCGTAAACGGGCACCTTGTATTTTACGTTGCCCACGCCTGTCAGCGCAGCTTCTGCGTCCACAACTGCCAGCGCCAGCGTATTGGCCATGGCGAACATGTAGTAGCCGCGTGCCACGCCGGTTTTTTCAAGCACCATATCGGGAGTAATTTTCATCATGGAAATGCCGGAATGGTTGAGCTCCAGGTCAATCAAATCGCCGACGATATCCTTTTTGTCAATCGCTTTCAGTTTTACCTGCGCGTTTTCGGCCATCTGGCGTGTGCGCTCGCGCAGCTCCGGGATGTTAAGGCTCAGCCTGTCCAGACGGATAGTCTGAATACTAACCGCAAGGTTTTTAGCCAGCTGCTCATCCGTTAAAAAAGGGTTCTTTTGCAGCATCTTAAACAAGCGCTCATGCCGTATTACTTTTTTAGCAGAATTCATAACATCACCTTATTTTAATACCTGATACTAATATCTGAAGTAATTATAAGCTCCAATTACAAAAAATGCAAGCAAAAATTTATCATGCGGCGCTTATTTCAAATTAGTTTCACAAATAAAAAAGAGGCCGTAAGGCCTCCTTAAAAATTTTGCCGCAAAAAGCAAAAACCCCCAAGCCAATGGCTTACGGGGGTAATTTTTACTCAGCGTCTTTTGCTACAACCTGTTTGCCGTTGTAATAACCACATTCAGGGCAAACACGGTGCGGCATTTTCATTTCGTGACATTGCGGGCATTCCACCAAACCGGGAGCGGTAAGTTTCCAGTTCGCACGGCGGGAATCACGGCGCGCTTTAGACATTTTTCTTTTTGGTACTGCCATCGTTGCTACACCTCCTCAAGCATAAGGCAAAATTTAATTTTTGATGAATTGCTTTAATGCCGCCAGTCTGGGATCAACCGAAGTTGTATCACAGCCGCAGTCGCCTTCATTTCTGTCAGCCCCGCAGACCGGACACAGCCCACGGCAATCTTCCCTGCAAAGTGACTGCAAGGGAACTGCCAAAAGGAGGCTCTCTCGAACAGGCTCTGTTATATCAAGCAGATCTGATTCATAGATAAAAGCATCATTTTCAATGTTTTCTGCTCCTGCCGGGTAAAATTTTTCAACCACCTGCGCTGCCAGCGGTTCGGTAAAAACTTTCAAGCAGCGTCCGCAGGTACGTTCAATTTCCGTTTTCACATCAGCCTTAAGCAAAATTACGTCACCGGCGTTTTCCACAACGCCTTCCAGTTGGATGGGCGCCGTTACCTTCAAATCGGTATCCGTAATGTCAAGCTCGTCCGGCGTCAGCTCATACGCAAACGTTTTACTGCCGACAAGTCTTTTTTTGATTTCTGCGACATTTATTCTTATCATATTTCACCAATCGTATCAATTATAGCGGCGCAAACTGCCTTTGTCAAGTAATAGTTATAGGCAAACGCCTTACAATTTTATAATGCGGCGGCAGATATTAACCGTATCATGCGCAATTACAAGCTCCTCGTTGGTCGGGATAACAAAAATTTTTACTTTTGCCCCGTCGATGCTGATTTCCTGATTTTTGCCGCGCACCTTGTTTTTCTGCCCGTCAATGCCGGTGCCTAAATATTCCAGCCCCGCGCAGATTTTTTCGCGCATGGAGGAAGAATTTTCGCCAAGTCCTGCCGTGAAGACAATCGCGTCCACGCCGCCCATCGCCGCCGTATAAGCGCCGATATATTTTTTTACGCGGTAAGCAAAAATATCAATCGCCACCTGGCTGCGCTCGTCGCCGCGAGCTGCCGCGCTTTCCAAATCCCTGAAATCGCTGGAAAGCCCGCTGATGCCCAAAACACCGCTGCGGCGGTTCAGGTAATCGTCAATCTGCTCGGCGTTCATATTTTCTTTTTCCATCAAAAACGGAATAATCGCCGGGTCAATCTCGCCGGAACGTGTGCCCATAACAAGCCCGTCCAGCGGCGTGTAGCCCATGCTGGTATCAATGGAACGCCCATATTTTACCGCCGCCACGCTGGAACCGTTGCCCAGATGGCAGGTGATGATGCGGTAATCCTTCGTTTCGCCGCCCATCATTTTGGCAGCTTCCTGCGCCACATATTTGTGCGACGTGCCGTGGAAACCGTAACGGCGCACTCCGTATTTTACATACAGTTCGTAAGGCAGTCCGTACAGATACGCCTCCTTCGGCATCGTCTGGTGGAAAGCCGTATCGAAAACAACAACCTGCGGCACATTCGGCATCAGCGCCATGCAGGCTTTAATGCCATTTAAGTTGGGCGGGTTATGCAGCGGCGCAAGCTCCGCGCAGGCGGCAATGCCTTTCAGCACGTCCGGCGTAACAAGGACGGAATCGGCAAAGCGTTCGCCGCCGTGGACAACGCGGTGCCCCACAGCGTCAATTTCGTTCATGCTTTTAATAACGCCGTAATCCGGATTCGTCAGCGCGTCCACCGCCAGCTTAATGCCAAAGCTGTGGTTGGGCACGTCGATGTTGATATCCACCGTATACTTGCCCTCCGGCGTGTGCTTCAGCACTGAGCCTTCCATGCCGATACGCTCAATCAGGCCCTTTGCCAGCACCGCTTCGGTGTCCATATTTATCAGCTGGTATTTAATTGAAGAACTGCCGCAATTTACAACAAAAACCTTCACTCTATTTTCACCCCTCAAATTGTTTTGCACTTACGGGTAAAATTTAATATACTATTAGTATACACTATTTAACTATTAACCGCCAGTAAAACTTTGTAAGGAGAACCTATGAAAAATGCCATCGGCATTGTAGCCGAATACAATCCCTTCCATAACGGGCA
>CASEGD010000081.1 GCA_949287345.1 uncultured Phascolarctobacterium sp.
AACTGCTTCCGCTTATGCAGCTAACCCGTTCAGCGACGTACCGGCTGGCCACTGGGCTTATGACGCAGTTAACAAACTGGCAGCAGAAGGCGTAGTAGACGGTTATCCCGACGGCACCTACGGCGGCGACAAACTGATGACCCGTTATGAAATGGCTCAGATTGTAGCAAAAGCAATGGCAAAAGGCGCTAATGTAGACAAATTAGCAGCTGAATTTGCTGACGAACTGGACAGCCTCGGCGTACGCGTAGCTAACCTTGAAAAGAAAGCTGACAACGTAAAAATCACCGGTCAGATCCGTATGAGCTATCGTGCAAACGATGAAGGCGAAGCTGGCAATAGCGGTCGTCTCCGTACCCGTCTGTTCCTGAATGGTCAGATTAACGAGGATTGGACCTACACTGGCCGTTTCGAAAATAATCAGTATTATCATGATACCGAAAAAGACCTCCAGGGCGGTGAAGATGATATTGATCTGAACTGGGCATATGTATCCGGTCGTGTTGGCGGCGTTAAACTTGATGCCGGCCGTCTGAACTTCAAACCTCATACCGGTAACATCCTTGATACCGAATTTGATGGTGCTAAGCTCTCTTATGGCAAAGATGTAAAACTCACCGGCTATGTTGGTAGTGCTGCAAAAATTGCTGAAGATGCTAAAGCTTTAGCAGATGATGACCGTCTGTACATTGCAGATTTGAGCGCTAAACTCGGTGTTGTTGATGCCTATGTATCTTACTATAATGTAGATAACGGCGACAGCCAGGAAATTTGGAATGTTGGCGCAGCTCTGCCGATCGTTGAAGATTTGTCTTTGAAAGCAGAATATATGAATGGTTCTTCTGACAACGATGACGGAATGGACAACAATGGTTGGGTAGCTGGCTTGGCATATAAAGGCGCTAAAGCTGCAAAAGCCGGCAGCTGGGGCGTATACGCTAACTACTATGATATGCCGTCTCTCACTTATTTAAATACCACCAATGATGCTTACAATGGTGTTATGAATAAATGGCAGGGCAAAGGCACTGATGGCTTCGAAGGTTATGAAGTAGGCGCTAACGTAACTTTGGCTAAAAACATTGTTGCAGGCGTTAAATACTTCGATCTCGAATCCCGTGAAGGCAGCAAAGAAGAACAGGCAATCTGGTCCGAAGTTGTATTCACTTTCTAATCTTAGCCTTACAACAGCTTAATATTAGAATAATTAAAGCGGATGGCTTACGCCATCCGCTTTTTGTATAATTGACAACTTGTAAGAAATTTTATATAATATCTATAAAGAAAGTCAAAAACAAGTTTTTTGGCTGTGCTGTGATGTAAATCAATGATTCGGGCAGAGGATTTACGGAGCTTTAACAGTGGGTTCGCGAAATTCCGCAACTCGAATAGGTGTAAAAACCGAAAGAAAATCGCAAAATTAAGAGAGGAGCCCTGCCGTTATGGCAGGGCTTTGGTATTTTATGGATATATTATTGGAATGTGCTTTAGCGTATAAAAAACTTTTTAATAAAAAATATATTTTTAAACTTGGGCGTAAAGGAAAAATTCATCTTATAGAACTTACTTTTAGTGAAGTTGATTTTCATCATTTAGCCGGATTGAAAAAGTTGGATGATATAAAAGTTTTGCATAGAAACAGAGCATTGGTTTTTAAAGAAATTTTGAAAGAAAAGATTATAATAAATACCATAACTAAATCTGTAAAATTTACTGAAATAAAAAACAGATTACATTATTTAAAAGAACTGGAAACTTATCTTGATGATGTGAAAGATATTTATATTTATGACAAAAATAAAAATTTAGGGTCTAAAATTCCGGCAGATTATTTGATGAAAAACGTTATTGATAAGACGGAAGTATTTTATTTTACTTTACGTGGTAATGGTTCGTTTGTTGGGATTTCTTTTTTTCCTAAAGATAAAAAAGATTATACTGATAGGCAAGTAAAATTAGTACTTTTAGAAAAATCTAAAGTAGATTTAATTACAAATCAAACGACGGTGTTGTATAAAAGAGAGTGAGTTTTTGTAACCATCTTAACACTTAGAGTCGGCTCTAAAAATTTTTAGATTTTTTCATTAAAAAATATTGTCATAATTGTGAACATAGTGTATAATGCAACTCATATTGAGGACAATAATTTACATAAGTTTATAATACCTTGCTGATAAATGCTGTTAAAGTAGGTAACTTGTAGAGTAGAGGAAACCAGGAGACTCGCACGAAGCAGTTGCCAAAAAGACAGGCTTTATCCGCAGGCGTTTTATAAAAATAAAATGTTCCTGAGGAGGAATAAAAAATGAAAAAATCTTTAGTACTTGCAATGGCTATGGCTCTCGGCGTAACTGCTTCCGCATATGCAGCTAACCCGTTCAGCGATGTACCGGCTGGCCACTGGGCTTATGACGCAGTTAACAAACTGGCAGCAGAAGGCGTAGTAGATGGTTATCCTGACGGCACCTACGGCGGCGACAAACTGATGACACGTTATGAAATGGCACAGATTGTAGCTAAAGCAATGGCAAAAGGCGCTAATGTTGATAAATTAGCAGCTGAATTTGCTGACGAACTGGACAGCCTCGGCGTTCGCGTAGCTAACCTTGAAAAGAAAGCTGACAACGTAAAAATCACTGGTCAGATCCGTGCTTCTTACAAAGATGTGAGTGGAGATAAAGATGGTCACGCAGGCCAATTGCGTAATCGTTTCTTTGTAAACGGTGCTATTAACGAAGATTGGTCTTATACCGGACGTTTGCAGAATATCCAGACTTATACGAATGAAGCTGGTGATGATGACCTTGATATGAACTGGGCATTTGTATCTGGTCGTCTTGGCGGTGTCAAAGTTGATGCTGGACGTATGGACTTTACAAAATCTGATGTAGTTGATATGCGTGCAGATGGTGTAATGTTCGGCTATGGTAAAGATGTTAAAGTATTTGGTTGGGCTTATAAAGCTGCAAGTGATAACTATGTAAGCGGTTCTCAGTTTGATAAAGAATTGTTTGGGGAAGATGCTGAAGGAAATGCAAATGATACATTGGTAGAAAGTGGCGACCGTTTCTATACTGCTGGTGTAGAAGCTTCTTTCGGTGTAGTTGATACCGCAGTTCGTTATTACTATGCTGATAACTGGAGAGATCAGGAGATTGTAGAAGTTGCTTTGGCAGGTGAAATTGCTAAAGATTTAACTTTAAAAGGTTCCTGGTTTAACGGTACTGTTGATAATGAGCTTGAAGGCAACGGCGACCTTGATACAAATGGCTGGATGGTAGGTCTTTCTTATGGCGGCGCTAAAGCTTCTGAAGTAGGCAGCTGGGGCGTATATGCTAACTATAATGACCGTCCGTTTGCTACTTATCTCATTCCGACTTCTATGAGTGGATATGCAGATGCACCTTACGCTACCAGAGCAGAAGCAACAGCTGGTGATGGTTATGAAGGTTATGAAGTTGGTGCGAACGTAACCCTCGCTAAAAACATCGTTGCCGGTGTTAAATACTTTGACCTTGAACAGCGTGAAGGCAGCAAAGACGCTCAGACTCTTTGGTCTGAAGTAATCTTCACTTTCTAATTTTAGCCGTTGAGCAGCTTAATATTAGAATAATTAAACCCGTTGGCGTTTCGCCAACGGGTTTTCTGCGTATTTAAATAACCTTTTGTCAAAACAATCGTAAAATGTTAAAATAAATTTGTAAAAATAGATAGAAGTCATTTTGTGCGAAGTTCATATAAACATATTTTTATGCTATATATTTTATTACTCTAAATGTTTTATGTTACCTTGTTCGCACATTTATAAAAGCAAACTTGATTTTTAATAGGTTTTGTTTTTATACAGTCGCCGTACGCAGTACGGCGTGAATTGAAATATCTTGAACTGATATGTGGCAACAAGTTTGGCGAGTCGCCGTACGCAGTACGGCGTGAATTGAAATCTCGGCAGTTTGTTTTATAAGCACTATGCGTTTGCGTCGCCGTACGCAGTACGGCGTGAATTGAAATATACAGTTTCTTACGGTACTGGTCGGAGCACAATGTCGCCGTACGCAGTACGGCGTGGATTGAAATTTTGCACCGTGCGATATTGAGGTGCCTGCCAAGGTCGCCGTACGTAGTACGGCGTGGATTGAAATATGGATAATTTTTATTTTGATACTTTTTTAATTTTACGAAAGGTTTAATTATGGATTTAACGACGATAATACTTATTTTAATAATAGTTTTGCAGCTGGTTGTTTTGGTATTGCTGTACCGCAATCGCCGCAATGCTGTCGATGAAAATGATTTGCTGGAGATTGTCCGTCAGTTTGAGGCGACGGAGCGGCGTATGTACGAAGGTTTGCGCGATTTGCGCAATGAACAGGCAACACTGGCGCGGGCAGCGCGATTGGAAAACCAATCAGCGGCGGACAGGTTGAGCGAACAGCTTGATAAACGCTTTGATAAAATCGGCACATCGACCGAGAAAAATTTGGAACAAATCCGCGCTATTGTCGATGAAAAATTAAACGCCACTTTGGAACGCCGTTTGGGCGAAAGCTTCAGCCTTGTCAGCCGCAGGCTTGAAGAAGTGCATAGAGGACTTGGCGAAATGCAGAGCCTTGCGGGCGGCATTGGCGATTTAAAACGTATTTTAAGCAATGTTAAAAACCGCGGCATTTGGGGAGAAATGCAGCTAAAAGTGCTGTTGCAGGATATGCTCGCACCGGAACAGTACGCAGAAAACGTCGCTGTTAAACCCGGTTCTGCGGAACGCGTTGAGTTTGCGCTTAAGCTGCCGGGCAAAAGCGAGCAGACAGTGTGGCTGCCGGTAGATGCCAAGTTTCCGCAGGAGGATTATCAGCGCCTTTTGGAAGCGCGCGAAAACGCCGATGCCGCTGCTGCCGATGCAGCCTTAAAGCAGCTGGAGAAACGCTTTAAAAGCGAAGCGGCCGATATTAACAGCAAATATGTCTGCCCGCCGTACAGCACCGATTTTGCTGTGATGTACCTGCCGACGGAAGGTCTTTTTGCCGAAGCGGTAAACATTACAGGTTTGTTGGAAGAATTACAGCGCAAATACCGCGTATGCGTGGCCGGGCCGACGACGCTCGCAGCGCTTTTAAACAGCTTGCAGGTCGGCTTCCGCACTTTGGCGATAGAAAAACGTACCGGCGAAGTGTGGCGCATTATCGCCGGTGTCAAGCAGGATTTTACCGTTTTTGCGGCGCTGCTTGATAAAACGCGCAAAAAATTGCAGGAGGCCAGTGGTCATATCGAAGCGGCAGAACGCCGCAGCCGCGTGATTAACAAAAAGTTGTATCAGGCGGAAAGCTTTGAAAATGATTTTGATGACCCTCAGGAAAAAATTGAAAACAACGAAACGGAAAAACTTTAAACGCAATAAAAAAAGGCAGCTTGCTAATATGCAGGCTGCCTTTTAAACTTGGTGCGTAATTATTTATTTTCGGTTTTAAGCGGCGTTTCAAAATAAACGCTGGTGCTGGGGAAAGCACAGCTTGCGCCGTTAACTTCCAGAATCTTCATAATATCAAGGTTAATCTGTTCGCGTGCCGCCAGATAGCCGTCGGTGTCGCTGGCTTTGGTGTAGCAGATAACAACAATGTTCAGGCTGCTGTCTGCATAATCGCGGAAGTAAACCATCACGTTATCGTTGTACACCAGGTCGCTGCTTTGCAGGTAGCTGCGGATATCAGCCACAAGCTTCTGCATCTGGTCGTGCGTGGTGTCGTAGGTAACGCCCAGCAAAAATTCCAGGCGGCGTTTTTCGCGCTTAGTGTAGTTAATAATCGGCGTGTTGGAAAGCAGCGAGTTCGGCACATACACCAGCTCCTGCGGGAAGGTGCGGATACAGGTGCTGCGGAAGGAAATTTTTTCTACCGT
>CASEGD010000082.1 GCA_949287345.1 uncultured Phascolarctobacterium sp.
AGGTTATAACCAATTTTTTATATTCAAAATTACTGATACTCATACAGGCAACCCCATATACAAAGCCTTGCCGTAGCGGTAAACCGGGTGCCCCGCGCCCGCCGCAAATTCCAGCACCTGCCCGTCAACCCTCCGGGCAAAGCAGGCTCCGGCCTTTATCATATACACACTGCTGCGTTTTTCGTAGCCGCCGGTTTCGCTGTTATAAACAAATCCGCTGCGCCGCATAAGGCTGAACGCGCCCTGCTTAACGGCGTCAAGCTGCTGTTCAACCGGGCACAGGATGGAAAGCGTCATCTGCAAACTGCTGCCGTTATTGTTAAGAAGCTCATACAGCACGCCCGCATCGCCGCTGCAACCATCATTTAAAGCAAACGGCGCTTTACGCAGAACAAACTTGCCAAAACCGCTGCTGCGCCTGCCGCCGATGCCGCCAAGCCCCAAAAGCTCAACCGTTTTTACCAGTTCGTCAAGCAAACTGTCATCATTCAAACCGACAATGCAGTACAGCCCCGCGCCATCCGCAAAGCTGTAATTGCTTACATAATACGCCGTGCCGCCGTCCCTGAAATCCATACGCCGCTGCACGCCGCTCCAGCCAAAGCTGTGTTTTTCCTGCTCCGGCGCTTCGTCTTCGCCAAAAGGCTGCAAATAGGCTTTTACGCCGCCCGCGCGGATATAAGCGAGGTTTTCGTGGTCGCGCCTTGCTTCGTACTGCAAGCACAAATCCGTAAACGACAGGCCGTAATCAAGCGTGTTGATTTTTTCGCTGCGGTAATAAGGCACCGGCACGTAAAATTCTTCTTCGCTGCCGCTGTAATAAGGCAGCAAATCGCTGAAAAGCAGGCTGCCCTCCCGCACCGCCGCGATAAATTTTCCGCACAGCGCGGTATCCAGCGCCGCTGCTTCCGTCGCCAGCGCGCTGAAAAAGGTATCCGCACAGCAGTTAAACGATTGCAGGTTGCCGCTTTTTTTATTTTGCGCCGTGCCGAAATGCACTGGCGTTAAAAACTTAAACTGCAAAACGTAGTATTTCATTTTAAGCAGCTTCCTTCAAGCGTAGCTTTCAGTTTTTCCGTAAAGCTTTCCAAACCTTTGTTTAAACCGGCGTAACGCACCGAAAAATCACTGAACGCCACCCTGCCGTAGCCGCGCGAACCGTGCCCGCCCAGATAATCCATCTGCAGCATCATCAGCGCCGCCGCAAGGGTAGCAAAATCTTCTTCAATTTCTTCTTCGTTTTCGATGTTGTACACCAGCTTAAAGGCAAAATCCGTACCCGCCGGCACCCTTTCAATCTGGCGCGGAATAGCCGTCGCCGTCAGGCGCGTAATGGAGTTTTCAAACTTTACTTCGCCCATGTAGGTATCGGTGTCGAGGCGGCTGATTTTTTCGATGCTTTCCGGCGTTACAAACACATCGTAAAATTGCAGGCGCGCGCCAACTACGCCGCTTTTGCCGGTTGAGCCGAACAAGCGGCAGATAACATCGTCGTCCTCTTCAATTTTGTTAAGCACATAACCCGGTGAACGCATTTTGGCAAGCAAAGTACGCAGCTTGCCCTTCAGCGAGCTGCCCGGAATGATGGGCACCTTGGTAAAATGGTCGCGCACAAAGGGGCTTTCCACCGCGCCGATAGGGGTAAAATCGCTGGATGTGCCGATATGCAGCCCCGTCACCAGCGTAATAACGGCCTCTATTAAAAATTTACCTTTTAAAACACCCTGCTTCATTATTTATCCTTGCCTCCGTAAAATTTATGAAACGCGCCCAAAGCCTGCACGTATTTGGCAAACTCCGTAAAACGCTCCGTACTGTCGCCGATGTTGTCAATCATCTCCGGCAGCCCAGTTTTATCCGCGAAAGCGCCGACGATGTTTTTGTCGCGCCCCACCAGATACAGCAGCTTAACCTTTAAAAATTTTACTTCCGCCACCAGCTCCGGCGGCAACTTGTCCGGCTCGGCGCTCTGCATTTTATAAACCTCGACGCGGTCGCGCACCAGATTGACCGAGGTTAAAAATTTGCGGATATGCCCCGTCCTTAAAAGCAGCACGTTGTTATTAAATTTATCTTTTACCATAATGCCTTTAATGGCATTTTCGGCTCTGGTTATAATATCCATCAAAAATCCTCCTTGGGTGCGTTGGGCAGGCTGTAAATCAAAAGCTCCAGCGCCGTTAAAAGCTGCCTGCGCCCTTCCTTATCCAGCGCCCAGCCGTATAACGCCCTGCGCAGCTCGCTATAAACTTCCGCTGCCTCCACGCTGTCCTGCTTCGGCTCTAAAAGCGCCACGGCATAAGCAAATTCCGCTAAATTAAATTTGCCTCCGGCAGATGCCAGCACGCCGTGCAGCTTGTAAAGCGTGTTCCTGTCCGTTTTTATTTTGCCCGGCACAGCGTTCAGCCCAAAGCTTAATTTATCCGTTAAAAAGTGCAGCTTGCCTGCGCAGACCTGCGTTTCAAAATCATCCCAGTCATACACATGCGCAAGGCTTTCGCCCGGACCGCTGACAAAATCCGCACCCTGCCCGAACAAGGCAATTTTGCCTGTGCCCGGTACGTTCTTGGCGGTCTTTTTCAGCAGCGCCGCCTGAATGAACATCTGGCTCATCGGAAAATCGGGCGTAAAAACGCCGATGCCTGCCGAAAACGCCAGCTTGCCGCTGGTATAAGCTGTAAACGCCCGGTGAATATCCACCGCAACCTCCACTACGTCATCCCATGCGCCCAGTAAAAAGATATTGTCGCCGCCGCTGTAAATAACATGGATGTTGCGCCACGCCTGCTTCGGTTTATTGAACAGGCGGAACGGCGGACGCCCCTTGCCGGAAGCAGTCTGCGCTTCGCCCTTGAAAATTTTGTTTAATATAACTTTAAAGAAGAACGACAAACGTGAAGACAACGTAATCTGCCTTGCCGATGTCAGATAATGCAGCGGGTCGGGCAAATCGTTACGGTAAAAGCCGACCTTTAACGCCATGCCGATGGCATCGACGTCCGCCATCAATACGCCAAGGCGTTTAACTCCGGTGTAGGTTTCGCCCATGCTGCTTTCCGCCAGCTTTTCGGCATCCAGCACCCTGCCGCTTTTGGCGTCACGCA
Organism: uncultured Phascolarctobacterium sp.; assembly: GCA_949287345.1. Taxonomy (GTDB): domain Bacteria; phylum Bacillota; class Negativicutes; order Acidaminococcales; family Acidaminococcaceae; genus Fusicatenibacter_A. Next base: position 3,105 of record CASEGD010000082.1, read on the forward strand.
CAAAATAATCGCAGCGGCGCAGGCGCATTATCGGGTACTCGCCCGCATCGCCGCCTTTGGTGCTGTAAATGTGCAGAATTTTATTATGCGCCTTAAACTTTTCCAAATCTTTAGCGGCAACCAGTTTTAAATATAACGGACGCTGCCAGCCCGGCACTGCCGCACTGCCGCCTGCATGGTTGGTACATATCGCCAGCACCCTGTCCTCCGTAAAGGATGACTTGCCCAGCTCCAAAAGCGACCTGCAAAAACTGCACAAACCGTCGTTGCGGTTCTCGTCACCACGGCTAAGCTCGTGGTGGCACACACTACATTCCGTACCTGTTTCCGCCGCGTTAAGGCTGCTCTGCGGGTCAAACAGTTCTTTCAGCACGCTGACAGGGTAACGGTTCTTTTTGCGGTTTTCCACCTCTAAATCCACGCGCGCCAGAATATCGCTGCCCAAACGCCTGCCCGCCAGTTCCAGCGGCGTACATTCCGCCGTGCCGAACGCCACATAAAGCTGGTTGCCGTAATTTTTCAGCAGCCAGCTGTTAACGTATTCGGCAAGGCCGTCCAGTTCTTTTTTCAGCTGCGGCGTGTTGGGCGCGGTTAAATAAATTCGCCCGCCGCCGGTATAAATAACATTTGCCTTCGTCAGTTTTAAATGATATATCATTTCGTCAGCCAAAAGCTGCGAAAAATATTCCAGATACAGCGAACGCCCGCGCATGGAAGCCAGCGGTGCCTGCGCTGCCGGTGTCGTCAAAAAGCCGTAAATACCGGCAATATCCGCCGAAACAATCAAAAACAGCGGCTCGTCCTGCAATTGGGAAATGCCTTCGTCACTGCACATTGCGGCGTAATCCGTAATGCCGTTTGCCTCGCAGTAATGAGCAATGCTTACCGCCAATGCCGCCGCGTACTTGGCATGCTCATACAGTGAAATATCCCTCGGCAAATCCTTGCGCACCGTCAGCGGCAGGTAGTACAGCGTATCCTCCAACAGCTGCAAAAGCTCGTAAGGGTACATCTCCAGCAGCGGCTTCTGTTTTAAGCGCGCCTCGATAATCTGCAAAATGCGGCGGTAATCCTCTGCGCCAGCCCTTATATCATCGCGCACGGCGTAATTAATTTCTTTGGCAATGTTCATTTCCTTCGGCAAAAAATAGCGCTTGTGCGTTTCCTTGTCCGAAAAATAATTGAACACCGATTCCAGGCACAACCCGGCGTCAAATTCCGCATCGGCAGTGCGTTCTGCTTTTTCCGCGCCAAAAGCAATGGCGTCCGCCAGATAAATAATATACGCCCAGTCATCAGGCGCAAGGCCTGCTGTTTTTAAATCGCGCCTGCGGTGGTAAGATACGCAGCGCAAAAGCTGCTGCGCACGCTCATCGTCCTGAGGCAGCAAACGTGCCAGCCACTGCGCGCCGAACTGTGCATACGCTTCGGAATCGTTCGTCATACCGGCGCGGTAGCATAGTTTACCGATATCATGCAGCATTGCCGCTTTGGCAAGTAAAAGGTAATCTATCATAATGGACTCCGTACAACAAAAATATATAATAATTAATTCGACAATTTTATAAGAAATCCTTTATATTTTAGAAATTATATATTAAAGAAGCAATTAAAAAAGCCCTTACTGTCAATGCACTAATTTTGGTAAGGGTTTTGGCTATAAATTTATTCATGTTTTCATAGCTTTTTTTCATCAAATTATTCCACTATTATTCTTTTTTTGCATTTTCACGCATATAATTTATATAATCCTCTTTTGTTGAAATTCTTTTTTTACCTGTACATAATATACCATCTATCTCATTACCTACTAAATAATCACAATACAAACAATCATCTATAAAATTTGCATATGATTTTCCTCTATAATTTCTAATATTTATCGGACAATAATCAATATGCTGTGCCATTCCTCGGCTAATATTCGTCTTTTTATCTGCTATATCTTTAAATCGTTTCATCCATATTTCCGTATTAATATTATATTTCCAATATTTTTCTTTACATGAATCAATTAAATAATGTTTTAAATCCTCGTGTGTAATATCTCTTTCAATTTTACTTAAATCAATTTCAAGTGTAGAAACTTTAGCATTTTTTATTTTTTCTAATTTTACATCATCAATGGCATGCGTAACATAAATTTCTACAAAAAATTTGCTGCCGTGGCTATAAACAACTATATCCGGAACTATATCATTATAAGTTTTTTCTAATTCTATGTTATCAATAGTTATTCTTTGCTCATCAAAAATTTTTATAGAACTTCTATTGGTATACGGAAATTTCAAAAACAAAGATGGTATAATCATTTCCTTTGCATTAAATAATATTTCTTTAGCAGCAAGATGCAAAGCCGTTTGATAACCATATTCACATTCATCTGCATTATAATGTGCAAAATGATGAATGACTTTATTACCTTTTTTAGCAATAAGTTTACTTTTGCAGGCAGGACAAATACAATTACATTCTAATCCTTTTTCTACCTCCGAAATATGCACTAATTTATTATCTTTTATACCATATTGTAAATGTTGTTTCTTCATCTACCTCACCTACTGTAAATAACTTACTTTATTATAAAAATTATACCATGCAAACATCATAATTTAGCAATAAAATTCTTAACTTCTTGATATTCACTAACACAAATGCTATATTAAAAATATAGTAAACTTCAAAAGGAGATGAAAGTTATGAAAAAAATTTTAGTAATCTCGCTCATGTTACTATCAATAGCAAGT
>CASEGD010000083.1 GCA_949287345.1 uncultured Phascolarctobacterium sp.
TTAAAAACGGGAACAGCAGCGCGCATTGCAGCAAAATTTCATCGCGCGTGGCGTAAATGCTGCTTAATGACGTGGTGCCGCGCAGCCATACGCCGCCCGGCGAACCGGCAACCTTCATATAAAGGTCAAACACGTACCAGGTCTGGTTGCCGTTAGTGACAGTCTGCAAAAGTTCGGATTTAAATTCCGTCTGCGGCAGCTGCATTGGCGTTAGACCGGCAATTAAACTGCCGCCAGCGTCATACACGGCCAGCATTACGCCGTCGTGCAGAAAGTCCAGGTCGTCAAGGCGCAGGCTGCCGTCGCGCCGTAGTTCAAGGCTGCTGGCGTTGCCGTAAACCTCGTTTTCAAGGTCGTCCTGCAAATTAAGCAGCAGCACGTCGTCGGCAGCGTACAGCACGGCGGCAAAAATAACGCTTAAAACCGCCATTATCAGCCCGGTGTACCACAGCGTTACCTTCATTTTTACGGAAAGAGCTTTCATTTTTCCTCCTTCAGAACGTAACCTGCGCCGCGGATGGTGTGCAGCAGTTTTTTATCAAAGCCCGCGTCAATTTTTTTGCGCAGATAGCGGATGTAGACATCGACGACGTTGGAGCCGCCCTCGAAATCATAATTCCAGACATGGTTTTCTATTTTTTCGCGCGAGAGGACGCGCCCCTGATTGCGCAAAAGATATTCCAGTACTGCGAACTCCTTGGAGGACAGGGTAATTTCCTTTCCTTCGCGGATAACGGTGCGGCTGTTCAAATCCATAGTTAAACCGGCATATTCCAGCACGTTGGTGGTCTGCCCCGTGCGGCGGCGTACCAGAACGCGCAGGCGTGCCAGAAGCTCATCAAAGGCAAAGGGTTTGACAAGGTAATCATCCGCACCGGCGTCCAGCCCGCGCACTTTATTTTCCAAACTGTCCAGAGCCGTCAGCAGCAAAACATGGGTACTGTCGCCTTTGGAGCGCATTCTTTTTAAAAGTTCCAGCCCGTCGATGCCGGGCAGCATAATATCAAGCACCACGGCGTCGTAGCTTGCCATTTGCAGATAATGCTCCGCATCAAGCCCGTCGCCGCAGGCATCTACACTATAACCGCTGCTTTGCAGCTGTTTTTTTAAGGCGTCCAGTAAATCCGGCTCGTCTTCAACAATTAAAATCCTCATAAGGCACCTCCTTATAGCATTATTATAACATACCGGAAATTTTAAAATAATTTTTAAAAACTTTTTTCTTTTAATTTTTCTTTAATCTTTCTCAGCTATAATTAAGACAAAGATAAGGGAACACCTTAAAAAAAGCAATAAGGACAGACCTTAAAATAAAAGGAGGAACTCAAAATGTTAAAACTCACCGGCAAAAAATTAACCGCTCTCGCAGTAGCAGCAATCTCTACCTTAACCATCAGCGCAACCGCTTTCGCAGCAGGCTTCACCATGGCAGACGCTCAAAGCATGGCAGCTAAGCTTGTACCGGCCAGCGCAACTCACGTAGGCACTCAGGAAGACTTCGACGAATACGAATTCAAATTCTTCGACAGCACTACCGTAACCAGCTACGAAGTTGAAGTAAGCAAATTCACCCAGGCGGTTAAAGAATATAAAATGGAAGCCGAGATGGCAATGGGCAGCCGCAACATCGTGCTCTCCGCAGCAGACGCGCAGGCAGTAGTAACCAGCGAATACCCCAACGCAAGCTTCCACAAAGTAAAACTTGATATGGACGACGGCCTGTACGAATATGAACTGAAATTCGTGACACCGGAACTCCGCGGCGAAATGGTACTGAACCCTGAAACCGGCGCAGTACTTGAAAAAGAACTCCGCTACAACGTACGTTAAGTAAATAACAAAAGCCTGCACGCACTGTGCAGGCTTTAACTTTTGCTTTGGCAGATATAAAAAACGGCAGCCGTAAAGCTGCCGTTAAATTTTTGGCGTTAATTATTTGCCGAGGATGATAGAAGTTAAGGTTACAGGGTCAACATATTTGCCGTCTTTGTAAACGCGCATGTTGCCGCTGGCGATTTCGTCGATGAGGATTACTTCGCCGTTGTGGTAACCAAATTCAAATTTGATGTCGTACAGGTCAAGGCCGAGTTTAGCCAGGTCTGCAGCAACGATTTTGGTAATTTTCAGGGTCTGTTCTTTCAGGCTCTTGTAGTCTTCGTGGCTCATAACGCCAAGTACAACGAGAGCGTCTTCGGTAACCAGCGGATCGCCTTTAGCGTCGTCTTTGAAGGTGGTTTCAACATAGCCGCCTTCAATAGCGGTGCCGTCGGCAATATAATCGCCGTAACGGCGGATGAAGCTGCCGGTTGCTTTTAAGCGGCAGATAACTTCAAGGCCTTTGCCGAATACTTTGCAGGGAAGGACTTCCATGGTAGCGTTGTCGATATCAGCGCTTACATAGTGGGTTTTAATGCCTTCTTTTTTAAGGATTTCAAAGAAGTGGATAGAGGTTTCGAGGTTAGCTTTGCCGATGCCGTCGATGGTCAGGCCGATGCTGTTTTCGCCCGGGTCGAACACGCCGTCTTTACCGGTGCAGTCATCTTTAAATTTTAACAGTACGTTGCCGTTTTCAAGCTGGAAAACGGTTTTGGTTTTGCCTTCGTAAATTTTTTCCATAAATTTTGTTGCTCCTTTCAAACTAAGCGGAATAACTATAAAAATATTATATACTTATGTTCTTTACATAGCAAGAGTTGTAACAAAATTTATATCAGCTTAAAATGTATACATTTTGTGAACGGCACTTTAAAACGCCAAAAAGCGGATAAAAAATCGTTTTGGCAGGGTCAGAAGTGATTTCTTTGTGAAATACCGCCGATTGTGTAACTACCTTTACAAAAATAATTCCTATAAAATTGGTAGAAATTTGCTATTTGCTTTGAGATAGCGTATAATTAAATCATAGACAAGGAAACAACTAAATACAAACTTAGTCGGATATATTTTATAACTAAGACATCTCCTTCAAAGTTACATTATTGAAGGGGATGTTTTCTTTTTTACCGGAAAAGAGGTGTTAAAATGAAAAAACAATATAGATTTTTAACGATGGGCGCGCTGATGGGCTTACTTTTAACCGGCGTAATGCCGCAGGCACAGGCGCAGGATTTGAATTTAGGCGGCACGGATAACGGCAGGCAGGTTGAAGTGCATGCAGGTGAAACTTACGGCATGGTTTACGCTGCGGCGGATGGTTTTGCTAATGATATTGACAGCTGGGCGCAGGACCATAATGCTGCGGTTTCGGGTGGGCAGGCAAAAATGACCGGCGGCGAAGTATTTAATATCTACGGCGGTTCGGCTTATGCTTTTATCAGCAAAAACCTTAGTGCCGATGCTTCCGCCAATAATATAAATATTACGGGCGGCACGGTGTATTCAGCTGTGTTTGGCGGCGTAGCGCATGGGCACGGGGCAAAGGCAAACGGCAATGAAATAGTTATCAGCGGCGGCAATCTTGGCGGCGGATATTCTACCTATTCTGTTGTTGGCGGGCTGGCAAGCAGCTCGGGCGACGGCACAAGCGCAATTGCAAATTATAATAAAATTACGGTAACAGGCGGCACTTTAGCCAGCGGCATTTACGGCGCTTCGGTGGAGGCAAAAAAAGGTGCTTCTGCGCAGGCGGTTGGTAATACCATCAGCATCGGCGGCGAAGCTAAAGTAAGCGGTGATGTTTACGGTGCGTTTATCTGGAATGCGGCCGATGTAAAAGATATGGAAGTGCATGATAACAGTATAAATATCAGCGGCAATGCCGATATCAGCAATGCTAAACTGTCAGGTTCCAATATCAACAACACCGGAAATGTCCTTACGGTTGATGGTTGGCGCGGTAATGTGCAGAGCGTCAACAATTTTGATACTGTAAAATTTGAAAATCTTGACTGGCAGGACAATGAAATCATTATGGATATCGCCGACGGTGAACACAGCAAATTAAACGCAGCGCATGTCGAAGCCGACCACATTCATTTTAATGGAAGCGACGGCATCGACGTTAATGACGAAATTACTTTAATCAAAGCTGACGATAACAAGTTGGACGTTAACGCTTCCGAAATCCGCTCCGGCGGCTTTACGGCAGGCGTGGCGGCAGAAGGCGACGGCGAAGCCGTTATGGAAAACGGGCAGCTTGTTTATAAAATCACCGGTCTGCATACGGCAAAGCAAACCAGACTTGTTGCCGAAAACCGCGCAGTTGCGGCGGCGTTTGTCAACCAGGGCACGGACTTAATCAGCGACAGTCTTGACGCTTTAAGCCGCGGCGGCAGCTACGGCATTAAAACCTTTGCTGCGGTACACGGCAACGCCAGCAAATATGACGTGAACAGCGATATCAAAATCAACGGCTGGAGCACGATTGCAGGCGTCGGCAACGCGGCGCAGTTTAACAACGGTGACGAGTTCAGCTGGGGCGTGTTTTACGAAAACGGCAGCGGCAACTACCGTACCTACAACAGCTTTAACGATGAGTTTTTCCGCGGCGACGGCAGCCTTGTTTATAACGGCGGCGGTGCGGCGGCGCGCTACCAAAATGCGCATGGCGTTTATACAGAAGCAAGCCTGCGTGCCGGTATGCTGAAAAGCGAAATGAGCAATGCTTTAAGCGACGGCACGGATACCTACGGTTATGAAAGCGACGCCAACTACTACGGCGCGCATATCGGTGTGGGGCAGGTTATACCGCTGGGCAAAGGCAGCAGCCTTGATGTGTATGGCAAGTTCTTCCATACTTACACCGAAGGCGACAGCTTTACCGTTGCCGGTGATGAATTCAGTTTTGACGGCGTTACCAGTGACCGTCTGCGCATAGGCGCAAGGATAAACGCCAATGAGGCGGACAAGTTCAGCGCTTATTACGGACTGGCTTACGAATATGAGTTTAACGGCGACGCCAAAATGCGCGCGGCAGGCCTGGACGCACCGGAACAGAGCCTGAAAGGCAGCAGCTACATGGCGGAAGCAGGCGTAAATTACAAACCTTCGCCCGAGAGCCCATGGAGCCTTGACCTGAATGTTCGCGGCTATGCCGGCGAGCGCGAAGGCGCGAGCGTCAGCTTACAGGCAAGCTATGCGTTTTAAAAACAAACTCCCCCGCCAAAAGCGGGGGAGTTTTTAGTTACAACGTATCATTTTTAAACAGCTGGCTTATCATTTGCCTGCTGCCGATAATCCAGAGGATATCGCCGTTGTTGATAACGAACGAAGCGTCCGGGTCGAGGATGGTGTAGTTGCCGCGTTCCAGCCCCAGCGCCAGCCATTTGCCTTTGGAGAAGGTATCGGATTTTTTCAGCGTGCTGCGTGCCAGCGGCGACGCCGACGTTACCGGCATGGCGTAGCACAAAAGCTGGTCGTGCTCTTTGCGGCTGGCGGTTTCCTGCTGCAAAAACTGGTGCAGCGTTACCGTTTCGCTGATTTTGTTCAGCCCAAGCCCCATGTTTTTAATGGCGGCGTCAAAGGTGCGCAGTACGTTCAGCGGCGCGGTAATTAAAAGCCTGTCGCCCGCGCGCAGCACCGTATGTCCGGAAGGTATCGGCATGTAACCGTGGCTGTTGTGAATTTCGATAACGAAAATTTTATAAATGCGGTGTACGTCAAGCCGCCTTATGCTCCAGCCAATCCACGGCGAGCTTTCGGTAATTTCGTAGCCGCAGGTGTAAAGCTGTTCGTCCAGCCACATGCCGTGCCTTGCCGACGCGCGTTTTTGTGCGGCTGCCGCCAGATTTTCGGCGTTGAGGTTAATTAAAAACTGCGATTCGATTTGCAGGTAACGGCTGACGAGGTAATCGGACGAGTAGATGAATTTGTAATCGGACGAGTAGATGAATTTGGCCAGCACCAGCGCGGCGATAATGGCAACGATTGTGTGCAGCCCCAGCATGGAGGTAAATACCTGCATGATAAAGAACATGCCGATGGCAACCTTAACGAACATCAAAACCAGAATCAGCGGACGGTTGCTGCGTTTCTGAAACCACAGCCCGGCGACAAGGTCGCGCCTGCCGAGGCGGCTTACCATAAGCGCCGTCAAAAACGGCAGCATAAGCAGCAGCGTCACTGCGGCAGCGGTAAAATTGCTGACCGGCGCCTGCAAATAGTTCCGGCAGTAGGGCAAAATCATGTTCGTGCCCATGTAGGAAATAAAAATCAGAATTACGGCGTAAACAACAATGCGCGTAAAGTAAATCTGCAAAAAATTAGTCCATTCGGATTGCTTTTCGTTGCCTTTGTTATCGCGGTGCGCCTCAATCAGCATCACGGCAGTTTTTTTAGGCAGGCTGCGCAGCAGGCGGCGGTAAGCCTTGCCAGCGTTAAGCAGCACATGCGGCGTAAAGAAGATGGTGACGACGGAAACGGCTACGAACACCGGGTACAAAAAGCTGCTGGTTAAGCCGTAGCCCGCGCCGATGCTGGCGACGATGAAGGCAAATTCGCCCAGCTGCGTCAGTGCAAAGCCGCACTGCATACTGGTTTTAAGCGGCTGGCCGGACAACATGACGCCGAGCGACGTAAAAAGGCATTTGCCAAAAATAAGCGTAACGGAAAGTGCGATGATGGTGAGCAGGTTGCCGCTGACGACGGTGGG
>CASEGD010000084.1 GCA_949287345.1 uncultured Phascolarctobacterium sp.
AGAACCGGAATACACCTACACGCCGCCCAAAACGGAACCCGTTTATACCATTAACGAGGTGCGTGAGGAGTTTAAAAAGCAGGACGCCGTGACGGACAACGTCATCGGCTTTACGGATACCGATAACGAAACGAGTACCATCTGGCCTATCGGGCAGGTGGATAAAACTTTTATCATCGCGCAGAGCGAGGATACATTGTATTTGATTGACCAGCACGCAGCGCATGAGCGCATTTTGTACGATAAGTTTGTGAATGCGTACAACAACATACCGGCGCAGACCATGCTGATGCCGCTGTACCTTGATGTGACGGCGCACGATGTAGAACTGATTGAACAGCACCGCGAGGATTTTTTGCGCCTTGGCGTTGATGTGGAGCCTGCGGGTGAGGACGTGCTGCGCGTCAGCAGCTTGCCGACTGATATTAAGGCAGATGGAGCTGAGGACTTTATCCGCGAGATTACCAAAATGCTGAGCGAGATGAAAAACATCAGCCCCAGCGATTTGCGCCAGAATATGCTGCACATGATGGCATGCAAGGCGGCTATTAAAGCGGGCGAGGTGCTGAACATGCGCCAGATGCGCCAGCTGATTATTGAGCTGTGCAATACGGAGCATCCGTTTACCTGCCCGCACGGACGCCCGTGTATGATTGAAATGAGCTCGGCAGAGCTTTATAAAATGTTTAAACGCACATGAGTGGCTTGAAATTTGCGGTAACGGCTGGGCGCAACAGCGGTTTGCAGTGGCAGGCGCGTGCCTGGGCACAGGGCTTTGGCGTGCCGTATTTGCGGCGCGGACACAGTGGCAGCCTTGATGAATTATACGAAAAGTACGGGTTGGACGCGCTTTTGGTGGCGACTAAATTAGGACCACATGTTTTTACGCTGGAAGGGCGCTTTTTCTTTCATCCCAGCATGGCGGATTTGCGTTTGAAGCATATCGCCGCCGGTGAAAGCGACCATTTAATAGAAGCGCTGGCTTTGAAGTCAGGCGCAAAAGTTTTGGACTGTACTTTAGGACTTGCCAGTGACGCACTTGTTGCAAGCTATGCGGTCGGCGCTGCGGGCAAAGTGGTCGGCGTGGAAGCATCGCCGCTATTGGCGTTTACCGTGGCGCACGGTTTGCAGCAGTATGCAACTGGTAAAGCGGATGTTGACGCTGCCATGCGCAGAATAAAAGTCATTCACGCTAGAGCGGAGGATTATTTAAAAATCCTGCCGCCGGACAGCTTTGACGCAGTTTATTTTGACCCGATGTTCCGCTTCGGCGTTAAAACATCGGCCAACATGAAGCCGCTGCGTCCGATTGCCTACGAAAAGGAAGTATCGGCAGCGGTGCTGGAGCTGGCGCTTAAAATCGCGCCGCGCGTGGTGATAAAAGAACGCGGCGAGAACTTTTTGCGCAGCCTTGGCTGTACGGATATTCAGGGCGGCAGGTACAGCCGCGTAAAATACGGAATTATCAGGAGATAGTTATGAAGAAGAAATTAGCCGTTATCTTAGGCCCTACCGCCACCGGCAAAAGCCATTGCGGCATTGCCCTGGCGCAGGCGCTGGACGGCGAAATTATATCGGGCGACTCAATGCTGGTGTACCGCGGTATGGACATTGGTACGGCCAAGCCCACGGCGGAAGAACTGGCAGCGGTGCCGCACCATATGGTGGATATTCTGCCGCCGGACGCCGGTTTTAACGTGGTGGATTTTAAGGAGCAGGCCGAACGGCTGATTGATGATATTACGGCGCGCGGCAAATTGCCTATAATTGTCGGCGGAACGGGCCTATATATTAAGGCGCTGCTGGAAAACTACCATTTTAACGCTGCGGGGGAGAATGTAGAATTGCGCCGCGAACTTGAAAAGCTGCTGGCGGAACAGGGCAAGGAAGTTTTGTTTGCCCGCCTGCAAAAAGCAGCGCCGCACGAGGCAGAGCGCATCGACATCAACAACACGCGCCGTGTAATCCGCGCCATTGAAGCGGCGGAAAGCGGTGATAACCTTTCGCATACTAACGACGGCGAGCTTGCTTACGAAGCTGTGGTTTTCGGCCTGCGCATGGAACGCAGCGTGTTGTATGACCGTATTAACCGCCGTGTGGATATCATGCTGGAGCAGGGACTGCTGGAGGAAACAAAGAAGCTGCTGGACTCGGGTGTGCCTGCATCGGCGCAGTCCATGCAGGCTATCGGCTACCGCCAGACGGTGATGTACCTAACAGGGCAGCTTGATTATGCAACTGCCGTTGATAAATTAAAGCAGGCGACGCGCAACTTTGCCAAGCGGCAGTTTACGTGGTACAAAAAAATGCCGTATGTGCAGTGGTTTGACCTGCCTGCCCAGCCTGATTACGGACAGGTAACGGCGGAAATGATTGAGATAATTAAAAATAAGTGGAAGTAAGGATGTTATAAAAGCCAAAGGATTGTGCTGTTGAAATAGTGCAACCTTTGGTTTTTTTTATTTTATTGTGTTTTAAGTTTGGCATAATCGGATAAAATAAAAATTAAACGCCGCTTTATTTTATTCGCCCAAGCGGGAGGGCGCTTTAATTTTATATGTACATTTAAGCGCGGGTGTGATAAGATATCAGTTGTAAATTTATATCTTTTTACTATGGTTTGAGAAATTTGAGGAGTGAAAGACATGCAGTGGACGGAAGTAAGCTTGCAGACGACGCATGAACAGGCTGACACGATAGCCGATATTTTATACAGCGCTGGTGCGCAGGGCGTGGCGATGGAGGACCCGCTTTTAATTAACCAGCTGCGCAACAGCGGCACGTGGGAGCTGTGCGATATACCCGAGCAGCAGAACACGGAGGTTGTTACCGTTACGGCGTATTATCCGGACGACGATAAATTGCAGGAGCGTCTGGCGTTTATCGAACGCGAAATAAAAGCCGTTGAAGAACGCATCGGCGCAAAATGCGTGTTCCGCAACCCGCTCTTCCGCACGTTGTGCGAGCAGGACTGGGCTAACGAGTGGAAGCAGTATTTCCACGTTACGTACATCGGCAAGCGCCTTGTAATTAAGCCTTCGTGGGAAAAATACGACGCTAAACCCGAAGATTTGGTGATTGAAATCGACCCGGGCATGGCGTTTGGCACGGGCACGCATCACACCACCAGCATGTGCATGGAAACGCTGGAAGACATTATCACGCCTGAGGCGGAAGTGTTTGACGTTGGCTGCGGCAGCGGCATTTTGGCGATTGCGGCGGCAAAGCTGGGCGCTAAAAACATCGTTGCCGTGGATATTGACGCCAACGCTGTGCGCATTGCCAAGGAAAACATTGCCAACAACGGCCTGAGCGACGCAATTACCGTTAAAGAGGGCGATTTGCTGCACGGCACGGAGGGCAAGGCTGACGTGATTATTGCCAACATCATTGCCGATATCATCATTATGCTGCTGCCGGACGTTGCAAAAAAACTTAAAGCCACGGGCAGATTTTTAGCCAGCGGCATTATTGAAGAACGTGAGGACGATATCCGCAAGGCGGCTGCCGCCAACGGCATTAAGGTTTTAAGCGTTAAGCACAAAGGCGGCTGGGTTGCCATGCTGATGGCACTGGAGGACTGATGCACAGATTTTTTATTCCGCGCCCGTACGCGGATGAGATGGAAATAGACGGCATTGACGCGCGCCACATTTATACGGTTTTAAAAATGAAAACGGGCGAGAAGGTGCAGATTGTAAGCGACGACGGCGTTACGGCGCTGGCGGAGATTGCAGAAACCGCACCTGGGCGCACTGTTGTGAAATGCCTTGAAGTTATTGCCGAAAGCCACGAACCAGTGGTGAAGATTACGCTGGCGCAGGGGCTTGTAAAGGGTGAAAAAATGGATTTTATCATCCAAAAAGCGGTGGAACTTGGCGTAAGCCGCATTGTGCCGCTGGCGATGGAACACAGCGTGGTACGTTACGACGGTGATAAGGCTGCCAAAAAACGCGAGCGCTGGCAGAAAATTGCCGAAAGCGCCGCCAAGCAGAGCAAGCGCGACATTATCCCTGAAGTGGCGGCGGTGACAACGATGGACAGGCTGATGGCGGAGTGCGGTTGTACTACCAAAATCATTGCCTACGAATGTGAAGATAAGCAGGGTTTGAAGCAGGCGTTGCGCGCCAATCCGCAGACGGACAGCATTCTGGTTATTATCGGTCCGGAAGGCGGCATCAGCGAGGCGGAGCTTAACACTTCCCGCGCAGGCGGGGCGGTGCCGGTAAGTTTGGGCAGGCGCATTTTGCGTGCCGAAACCGCCGGGCTTACTGCTTTAAGCGCTATTTTATACGAATTTGACGAACTGGGAGGCTGAACATGGCAAAAATTGCATTTTATACGCTGGGCTGCAAGGTAAATCAGGCCGACACCGCCAGCATGGAAAACCTGTTTTTGCGCGCAGGCCACCAGATTGTCAGCTTTGACGGCGACGCCGATGTGTACATTATAAATACCTGCGTCGTTACCAACACCGGCCAGCGCAAATCGCGCCAGACAATTCACCGCGCTATCCGCAAGAACCCCAACGCGGTAATTGTGGTTACAGGCTGCTATCCGCAGACGGCGGCGGAAGAAGTAAAAGCCATTGCCGGTGTGGATTTGATTATTGGCAACCAGGACCGCGCGCAGATTGTAAAAATGGTGGAAGAACGCCTGCAGCACAGGCAGGTTGACACCTTTGACGCCGTACACAAACTGACGGCAAGCACCGAGTTTGAAGAAATGGCGGCGGGCGATATTACCGATAAAACGCGCGCCTTTTTAAAGATTCAGGAAGGCTGCAACCAGTTCTGCACCTACTGCATTATCCCGTATGCACGCGGGCCGCTGCGCTCGCGCAGCCTGTCAGGCATCCGCACGGAAACGGAACGCCTTGTAAGCGCAGGGTTTAAAGAGATTGTGCTTATCGGCATCCATTTGGGCTGCTACGGCAAGGAAAACCCCGGCGGCGCGACTTTGTACGACGCCGTTAAAACTGTTCTGGCTGTGCCGGGCGTGCAGCGCGTGCGTTTAGGTTCGCTGGAATCTGTCGAAGTTGAACCGCGTTTGCTGGAGCTTATGCGCGAGGACAGCCGTTTTTGCAGGCACCTGCATTTGCCGCTGCAATCGGGCTGCGACAAAATTTTGCAGGCCATGCACCGACCTTACAGCACGGAAAAATTTAAATCGCTTTTGGCGGATATCAGGGCGGCCGTGCCGGATATTGCCGTTACGACTGACGTTATTGTTGGTTTCCCCGGTGAAACGGAAGAAGATTTTGCCGCGACCTGCAAGTTTGCCGAAAGCTGCGGCTTCAGTAAAATGCACATTTTTCCGTTTTCATCCCGCAAGGGGACGCCTGCCGAAAAATTTGCGGGCGCTGTAACGGAAGCAGTTAAAAAAGACCGCGCCGACGCTTTGGGCAAAATTGACGAAGCCATGCACCGCAATTTTTTGCAGGGTATGGTGGGGCAGACGGCGGAAGTTTTGTTTGAACAGCCTGCGGGCGAATATTTTGAAGGCCTGACCGGCAACTACCAGCGCGTTTTTGTGAAAAGCGAAGGCAAAAATTTGGGCGGCGAAATTTTGCCGGTAAAAATAACCGCGTTTGACGGCGAAAAACTGCTTGGCGAACTGATAAAATAATAAATAATTTGCCGGATTTGAAAGGGTTTTTAACAAATTTGGCGAATTTAGTAAAAGTTAGTAAATTAACAGCAAATCCTTAAACAGCGAGGAGGTAAAAATATGAACGACTGCGTATTCTGCCGTATTATTTCCGGTGAAATCCCTTCCG
>CASEGD010000085.1 GCA_949287345.1 uncultured Phascolarctobacterium sp.
TCTGCCAGCTCCGGCGCATAAACTTCTATTAATTTTGTTGAACTGTTTAAGACACGCTGGCCTACAACTTTAGCTTCAACTATTTTTTTAGGCATATATCAGCCCTCCCAGGCAAGATCCTGCAAAGCCACGATGCTTACAACGCGGCGGCGGCGCATAGCGCTCATTACATGCTGCAATTCGCGTGCCGTATCCAGAGAAGTCAGACAGGCAATGGCATGTTCAACCGTGGAGCGGCGGATTTTGAAGCCGTCGCGTTCGGCGTCGCGCCCGTGGTTTGTTGTATTGATAACCATACTGATATGGCCTTCTTTAATTTCGTCCAGTATTGATAACCATACTGATATGGCCTTCTTTAATTTCGTCCAAAATGTTCGGGCTGCCTTCGCTTACTTTGGTGGCTACCCTTACTTTTACGCCGTGGCTCTGCAAATATTCGGCAGTACCGCCGGTTGCGGTAATTTCATAGCCCAAATCGGCAAAACCGGCAGCAATTTCGCAAGCTTCTTCCTTGTCCATATCGGCAACGGTAATCAAAATCGAACCTTCGTGCGGCACGTTAATGCCGGCAGCAATGCAGGCTTTGTACAGCGCGCGCGAATACTGGTAGTCGATTGCCATAACCTCGCCGGTGGATTTCATCTCCGGCCCAAGGGTGATATCGACGTTGCTCATCTTGTTAAAGGAGAATACCGGCGCTTTAACCGCATAGTAGTCCGGGAACAACTGCAAGCCCGGGCGGAAGCCCTGCTCGCGGATACCGTGGCCCATTGCGCATTTAGTTGCAACGTCAACCATCTGAATGGTAGTAACTTTGCTGAGGAACGGCACGGTACGGGAAGAACGCGGGTTAACCTCAATAACGAATACTTCGTTGTTGCGCACGATGTACTGAATGTTGATCATGCCGTGAACTTCAAGGCCAATGGAAATTCTGTTGGTGTAGTCGATAATCGTTTTAATAACGGATTCCGACAGGGTGCGCGGCGGATATACGGCAATGGAGTCGCCGGAGTGTACGCCTGCGCGTTCGATATGTTCCATAATGCCCGGAATCAATACGTCGGTGCCGTCGCAGATAGCGTCAACCTCAACTTCGGTGCCCTGCAAATAATGGTCAACCAGTACCGGGTGTTCATGCGATGCCTTAACGGCGTTCGTCATGTAGTATTTCAGTTCGTCGTCGTTGTAAACGATTTCCATAGCACGTCCGCCGAGTACGTAGGATGGGCGCACCATTACCGGGTAACCGACATCGGCAGCAGCTTTCAAAGCGCCTTCAGTATCGAATACGGTATGTCCTTTCGGGCGCGGAATGTTGCAGGAAGTCAGCAGCTCATCAAAACGTTCGCGGTCTTCGGCGCGGTCAATGCTTTCCACGCTGCTGCCCAAAATCTTAATGCCTGCTTTTTCCAGCGGGCCTGCAAGGTTAATTGCAGTCTGTCCGCCGAACTGAACAATAACGCCTTCCGGTTTTTCTTTATCAAGGATGTTCAGTACGTCTTCAATCGTCAGCGGCTCAAAATACAGGCGGTCGCTTGTGTCAAAGTCGGTACTTACTGTTTCAGGGTTGTTGTTGATGATGATGGTTTCGTAGCCAAGCTCTTTCAGCGCCCATACGGAATGTACGGAACAATAGTCGAACTCAACGCCCTGACCGATACGGATCGGGCCGGAGCCAAGTACGGCAACTTTCTTCTTGTCGCTTACCTCAACTTCGTCTTCTTCCGCATAGGTGGAATAATAATACGGAGTTGCAGCTTCAAACTCTGCGGCGCAGGTATCAACCATTTTATAAGTCGGGATAATACCCCAGCCTTTTCGCATTTCGCGTACTTCCTGCCAGGTTTTGCCAATGTAGCCCGCAATAACAACATCTGCAAAGCCCATCTTTTTGGCAGCGCGCATTAAATCTTCCGTCATAGGTTCGGATTTAATGCGTTTTTCCATGTTGACAATGTTCATAATCTTCTGTAAGAACCATTTGTCGATCATGGTAATTTCATGCACTTCGTCAATCGTCACGCCGCGGCGGAAGGCTTCGGCAATAACAAACAGGCGCTGGTCATCAATCAAATGGATGCGGTCATGCACTTCTTCGTCGCTCAACGCTTTCAGTTCCGGCATTTCCAGATGGATAAGGCCGATTTCCAAAGAGCGTACTGCTTTCAACAAAGATGCTTCCAGTGTTCTTTCGATAGCCATAACCTCGCCGGTTGCTTTCATCTGGGTGCCCAGAGTACGGTCGGCGGTAACAAATTTATCAAACGGCCAGCGCGGGAATTTTAAAACAACATAGTCCAGCGAAGGCTCGAAGCACGCCGTCGTCTTTTTGGTAACGCCGAAGAACGGCTTACACGCGGGTTAACTTCAATAACATAATAACGGTAGGAATTCGGGTCCAGCGCAAGCTGTACGTTGCAAGCGCCGCGCACGCCAAGCTCGCGAACAATGTCGATGGAAGCCTGACGCAGCATCTGAACTTCATGGTCGCTCAAAGTCTGTGCCGGTGCGGCAACGACGGAGTCACCGGTATGCACGCCAACCGGGTCAAGGTTTTCCATGGAGCAAACGGTAATGCAGTTGTCATCAGCGTCGCGCAGAACTTCATATTCAATTTCTTTCCAGCCGGCAACGCTGCGTTCAATCAGCGCCTGGCCGATAAGGCTGTAAAGCAAACCTTTGCTTACGATATCGTCCAGCTCGTCCATGTTTTCAGCAATGCCGCCGCCGGTGCCGCCCAAAGTATATGCCGGGCGTACAATCAGCGGGAAACCAACCTCGCGCGCAAATTCCTTAGCGGCGGATACGGTTTCAACAATCGTGCTTTCCGGAATCGGCTGGTTAATTTTTTCCATCGTTTCCTTGAACAGTTCGCGGTCTTCGGCGCGTTTAATGCTTTCAATCTGGGTGCCCAGCAGTTTAACATTGTATTCGCGCAAAATGCCCTGTTTGTCAAGATCAATGGCAAGGTTCAAACCAACCTGCCCGCCCAGGGTTGCCAGCATGGCGTCCGGGCGTTCGCGTTTAATAACGCTTTCCAAAAATTCTACGTTGACAGGCTCAACGTAAACGCGGTCGGCAATATGCACATCCGTCATAATGGTAGCCGGGTTGCTGTTAACCAGTACAACCTCCAGCCCTTCTTCTTTTAAAGCGCGGCAGGCCTGTGTGCCGGAATAGTCAAATTCTGCCGCCTGCCCGATAATAATCGGGCCCGAACCGATAACCAGTACTTTTTTTACATTTTGCAGCTTCGGCATAATCAGCGGCCTCCCATCATTTTAATAAAGCGTTCAAACAAATATTCGTGGCCGCCCGGTCCGGGGCTTGCCTCCGGATGGTACTGCACGGTAAAGGTCGGGTGGTCAAGGTAACGCACGCCTTCAATCGTGTGGTCGTTCAGCGAAATATTTGTAATTTCAATATTCTTGCCTTCCAGCGATTTTTCATCAACGGCATAGCCGTGGTTCTGGGAGGTAATCATTACTTTGTGTTCCAGCAAATCTTTAACCGGGTGGTTAATGCCGCGGTGGCCGAACTTCATTTTATAAGTATCGCAGCCGTTGGCAAGCGCCATCAGCTGGTGGCCAAGGCAGATGCCGAAAATCGGGCGTTTTCCGATGAATTTTTTAACTTCTTCGATAACCGTAGTCAAATCCTTCGGGTCCCCCGGTCCGTTGGAGAGGAAAATTCCGTCCGGCTGGGAAGCCAGAACTTCCTGCGCGTCGGTAAACGCAGGGAACACGGTCAGGCGGCAGCCGAAGCTTGCCAGATAATTAAGAATGTTTTGTTTAATGCCGTAGTCCATAACGGCAACATGGTATTTACCCTCGCCCATTGTATAAATTTCCGGCGTGGTAACCTTTGCTACCTGGTCATGCACTTCGGGCAGTGCCAGCAGTTTGTCAACTTCTTCCTGCGGCATTTCTTCGGGCACAATAACGCCCTGCAATACGCCGTAGTTTCTCAGTTTTCTGGTAATCGCGCGCGTATCTACGCCCACAAGCACAGGCACATCCTGCTCATCCAGAAAATCCTCCAAAGATTGTTCGTTTTTCCAGTTGCTCGGGTGGTCGCAAAGCTCGCTGATAACGTAGCCCTGGAAGAAGCACCTTCTGCCCTGATTAAATTCGGGGTTAATGCCGTAATTGCCAACCAGAGGATAAGTCATAACGACAATCTGGTCGCAGAACGACGGGTCAGTCAAAGTTTCCTGATACCCGCTCATGCCAGTTGTAAAAACAACTTCGCCGACAGCATTGCGTTTGCCGTACAAAGTACCCCTGTAAACGCTGCCGTCTTTTAAAACCAGTTTACCCTTTCTTCCTACTTGCCGCATACTACACCATCTCTCATAACAAATTTACCTGCTACCATGGTGGCAACCGCTTTGCCTTTGCACTGTTTTCCGTTGAAAGGCGTTACGTTGCCGCGTGTATAAAATTTCGTATTATCAACTGTCCATTCCTTGTCAAGGTCGATGACAGTTACATCTGCCGGACTGCCTACTTTTAAACTTCCAGCTTTTAATGCAAAAATATTCGCAGGCGCTGTACTCATTTTATCAATAATTTCGTTAATTGTGAAGAGCCCTGTATGATAAAGTTCGGTTAAAATTACGCCCAGCGAAGTTTCCAGACCGGTAAAACCGTTCGGCGCATAACGGAACTCAACGTCTTTTTCTTCCGGCGCATGCGGAGCGTGGTCGGTAACAATCGCGTCGGCAGTGCCGTCTTTCAATGCCTGACGGCAGGCTTCAACGTGGTCCATGCTGCGCAGCGGCGGCGATACGCGCGTTGCAGTACTGTAACTGCTGCATGCTTCGTCCGTCAGCGTCAGGTGATGCACCGTAACTTCGCAGGTTACGTTTACGCCTCTTGCCTTCGCGCGGCGGATAATATCCAGCGCGCCTTTGGAAGCAACATGCGCGATATGCACATGCGCACCGGTATATTCAGCAATTATGCAGTCACGCGCAACCGCGATATCTTCGGAAATGTACGGAATACCCGGCACACCGATACGCGCGGAAACAGCGCCTTCGTGCATATAGCCTTCGTGGTTCAGTTCTTCTTCAATAGAATGGGAAATCAGCACCTTATCAAAAGCGCTTACATAGCGTGCTGCCAGCAAAAACAGGCGGCTGCTTTCAACATAATGACCGTCGTCACTGAAAGCCATCGCGCCTTTTTCGGCCATATCGCCAAGCTCAGCCAGTTCCTTGCCCTGCTCACCCTTGCTGATTGCGCCGATAACTTCAACATTTACATAGCCTTCGCGTGCGGCGCGTTCTTTAATGCCGCTTACGATAATGCTGTTATCAACAACCGGTTTGGTGTTCGGCATGCAGGCAATGGTCGTTACGCCGCCTGCCGCTGCCGCCATCGTACCGGTAACAATGTCTTCTTTGGCTTCCAAACCCGGCTCACGCAGATGAGTATGCACGTCAACAAGTCCCGGTGCAACTACAAGGCCGCTGGCGTCAAAAACTTCATCGGCAGCGGTTTCGATTTTTTTATCAACCGCAGCAACAACGCCGTCCTCAATCAGCACGTCCATTACCGCGTCAAGGTTTTGCGAAGGGTCAACCACACGTCCGTTTTTAATTAATGTTTTCAATTTGTTTCCCTCCCGTCAGCGTTAAGAACAGCAAAGCCATACGCACAGCAACGCCGTTTTGTACTTCGTCCCTGATTTTGGCGTTGTCGCAGTAACCAACGTCCCACGAAATTTCAAGGCCGCGGTTCATCGGACCCGGATGCAGAATGGTAACGTCCGGTTTTGCCAGTGCCAGGCGTTTTTCGTTAATGCCAAAAATGCGAGCATATTCGCGTGCCGAAGGGAACAGGCCTTTCTGCTGGCGTTCAAGCTGAATACGCAGAATGTCGATAACATCCGCGCCTTCGATAGCGTCTTCAACACGTTTGTGAACCGTAACGCCCAAAGCTTCAATATCGTGCGGCATTAAGGTCATCGGGCCTGCAACATGCACATCGGCGCCCAGTTTCGTCCATGCGGCAATATTGGTGCGCGCAACGCGGCTGTATAAAATATCGCCGATAATCGCCATTTTGAGGCCTTTAAAATCCTTGCCCTGCTCGCGGATAGTAAACATATCCAGTAAGCCCTGCGAAGGATGGGCATGTGCACCGTCGCCCGCGTTGATTATAACTGCTTTGGAAACATCCGCAGCATAAGCAGCAGCACCTTCAATCGGGTGGCGCATAACAATCGCGTCGCACGCCATGGACTGCACGGTAAGGATGGTATCGCGCAGGCATTCGCCCTTAACAACGCTGGAGCTGGAAGTGGTAATGTTTACAACATCCGCTCCCAAATATTTGCCTGCCAGTTCAAACGAAGTACGTGTTCTGGTACTTGGTTCGTAAAACAGGTTGATGATAGATTTGCCACGCAGCGAGGGAACCTTTTTGATATCACGCTTCATAATTCTTTTCATCTCGGCTGCGGTTTTAAGGATGAGTTCATATTCCTCAACGGAAAGTGAATCCAGATCCAGTATATCCCGGCCGCCGAGAGAAACTGTTGCTTTTGCCATTGCAGAAACCTCCTGTATGATTATTTAAGCAAAACCTGCGGGCATGCCCGCCTACTTACAAAAAATAAAAGCCTTCCGGTCCCCATGAGGATAGGAAGGCTTGTAGTACAAGTTACCTAAAAGTCTACCTTACAGTCTCACAGGACCGATTTAAAGGTAAGTTTTATGCTGTTATTATTGTAACACTTCACAGCAGCGTAAGTCAAATTTTTTGCGGGTAAAATTCATTTTAAAAATTATGAATTTTACTGTAAACGGCAAAATTTCAGTTTATTTGACTTTTTGCTCACTTTTGCTATAATATTTATAGAAACACAAATGGCTGCCGATAGACGGTCAGCCCCTAATTATATTGAATTACTAAAAAGTAAGTCGCCACAATTTCAGCAGGGCTGTGGCGGCTTACTTGTTTTTATAGCGTCGTTCTCTCCCAAGGGCATAGCCAAAGGAAAAGATTGTTACAGTGTAACCTATTACGGTTAACAATTCAATAACATTCATGCTATCCCCTCCTTCATAGTATTTCCGGCTTATGCCGGATTTCTATTTTATCGGAGGGTCACAGTCCCTCCGCGGGGAGGGCTAACCGCCTACCGTTTAATGGCAGCACATTTGCTTTATTATAATAACAGAAAAATATAAACCTGTAAAGAAAACAAACAGGCTTTCACCAAAAATACAGGTAAAAGCCTGTTCATTTATTTCTTATCGGTTACACTCTTACCGTTAACGATAAGTGAAATTGAAGGCTGGCTGATATTGAACAAATTTCCGAGGAAGATTTGTGATATTCCTTCTTCCTTATATAACCGTAATATTTCGGCGTTGCGTTCCGCGCGAGTCTTAAAAGGATGGATTTGTATTTCTTCGTGGTCGATTTTATAGCCGTAATCACGCACAACGATAATTTTGCGGGTGTTGTCGGTGTTACGCACCTTTATTTCCCATGTCTGGATGCCGCTTTTGCTGCGAGGATTATATAAACAAAATTCGGCTTCGGCGTTCCCGCAGATTTGGTTTAAGAATTTTGGGTTTAGTTCTGTGTTCATATTTATTACCTCATTTACTTTTTCGTCTTTGCAGGTAGTTTAATATTACTAATTTAGTTCTTTTGCTCATGTTCATTCTTTGTAACCAAAGAACGAACCAAGAAAGTTCCACGGCTAGGCGGATTTTCCCGCTGCGCCGCTGACACGTCTTGCTACGCAACTATTGGCATAACAGCTACAAAAATACGAAATTCGCTTCGCTCAGGTTCGATTTTTGCAGTTGTTCTTTAGTAAATGTTGCTAAAATCCGATGCCGCGTGTTGCCGAGCGTCGTAAATCCGATGCCGCGTGTTGCCGAGCGTCGTACTTTACTACTTCTTTTGATTGATTAGCACACATCGTAAGATAGCAGGCTGCTGAAAAGTTCGGTAACAGTGTAAGCAAAACAAAAAAGCAGCCATAGTACGAATATGGGCGAAGCGCGGCATTAAAAATTTAGCGGCATTGATAAAGAGCAATAAAAATTTCCCGGTGTCTGAGCGCAGCGAGTTCCGTGGAAATTTTTATTGGTTGCAGCGGGACGCGTGCGGATTTTTTGCGCAGGCAACAAAATCCGTAAATTTTTGCTAGCCGCAGGAGTTTTCTTGCTTCGTTCTTTTGTTCCGTCAAAAGAATGAAGATGAATGAGTAAGTAAAAATTAAAAAGCACTATCCAACATACAAAGACGCTCTCTAAATTTAATCAAAATAAAATTTATAACTTAATATTATTACTCGTTTAAAACAAAAGGGAGCTTTTGCTCCCTTTTGTTATTTAATTAGAACGTCCACTGTACACCTGCGTTAATCTGGTAGGTTTCGTCGTTGTCGTTGCCGAAGGATTTTTCAAAATCCATAAATGCATAGCTACTATTGCTAAGAGCCGTTGCAAAACCGAAGCCTACATCATACCATGTGCCTTTGTTTTCGTATTCTTCACGCAAAGTGCCGGTAATATCCGTCGCCGTTATATCCTGGTCGCCCAAAAATTCGTGCAGCAGGTCGGCTTTAATATAAACAGTGCTGCTTTCGTTAAGGTCACGCCCAAGGCGGAAGCCCGCGCGCCCGATTAAGCTGTTAATGCCGTCAAGGCTTACTTTGGTGTCCTGGCTTGTTACATAATCCGCACCCGTTACGCGCGCAAATTGCAGCTGTGCCTGCGGCTCAAAGTACCAGCCGCCGCCCATGTCGTTCTTTTTGCCGTATTCCGCGCTGGCGCTGAACACATTGTTGCTGTAATCGCCGGTAATTTTTTCTCCGGTTGTGCGTGCCATAATGTCAAAGTCGTTTTCTAAATGTCCCCATTTTAACACATAATCGGTGTAATGGCCTTTGTCGCCCAGCCAGGTGTCATACAGCCACAGACCGTAGCGTTTTACATCGCCATCGCCCGCAATGCCGGTGTATTCCGCCTTGCCGTCCATGTAGTCAATAGCCATGCCTACGCGGCGTTCGCCGTTGTCGCAGTCCTGCTTAACATCGTAACCCATTTCGTACATGGTGTTCTGGCTTCTAAATGCGTCGTCCTTACCGATTCTGTCGTGGCGGATACGCACCCACATGCCCTGTTCATCTTCGGGGCTGATGTAGCGTGCTTCGCCAAGGCGTTTATTCAATCTATCCATGTAGATAGCGTTGTTATAGTTTACTTTGCTCATGTTAATGATGGTTTTAGCAGCGTCGGATTTATTTTCTTCCGTTACCTTATTTCTTACAAGGTAAACATTTTGCGCTCCGTCAACACTGCCATAAACAGAGTCTACATAATCCGTGCCCGGCTTGGCTTCGCTTTCGGTAAATTCCGCGCCGCCGTTATAAGCGTGGTCATCATCTTTTTCGGTATCGGTTTTATAATCTACATATTCAACGTCAAAATCTACGTTAAAAATGCCTGCGTCGTTAATGCGGGTGCTTCTGCCAAAGGTTGCCGTGCCGTCCGTAACATTACCAAAACCTTCACCGGCTTTTGCCACCGTTGCAAAACGGATTCTGTCACCTTCGCCCATACTGCTTAAAACTTCTTCGCGGTTGTTAATTTGCAAAGTCTGCGCATCACTGGTGCCGTCAGCAACATAAAGCATATCGCTTGTGCCAAGCTCGCCCGGTTTAAGGTTTACAATAAAGGTATTATTGCCGCTTACCTTGCCAATGTGTACAGCGTCGCTGCCTTCTGCTTTGGTTAAATCCACAACGCCGTTGCCGTTAAGCTCGCTAATCCAGCTCTGGCTGGTTACGTTCCACGTTGCGCCCTGCGCAAGGTTTACGCTTACATCGCCGCTTGCAGCAATTTCATGGCTGAATTTGGGGTTAAACTGTGCTTCGTGCTTATTTGCCCAATCATCCAAATCAGCGTCCTGATAGTCGTCCGCACGGCCTGTCCATGTACTGCCGCTTGTTAAGTTAATGCTTAATTTGCCACCGTTGGCGGAAAGTGCGTCGCCTGTTAATTTAAGCGTGCCTGCGTTATTACGGGTGCTTAAAGTGCTGATACCGGTTTCTGCATTGCCAATGGTAATGTTGCCGCCGTAACCGCTGATAATATCGCCGGTAATATTACTGCCTACGCCATAGTTAAGGTTGATGTTGTTGGTGCCGCCTAACGGATTTTCAAAATCGGCACTTTCTTCATTCCAACCTTCCGTGCCTGCTACAACGGCAATATCCTGCCCACCGGTAGTGCTGATAGTTGTTGTGCCGTTAATTGTAATATTGCCGCCAATTGTTGACCAAAGCCCGTAAACTTTAGAACCTTCTGCCGCGCCGCTTGCATTTGCAGAAATATTCGCCGCGCCGTTAACAGTAACATTACCGCCACTTGTTTTAATACCAACATTTTCAACAGTACCACCAGTTGAATTAGTTATAATATCTATATCAGCAGTATTAACAATATCATTACCATAAGTAAATAAATAACCTTCTGCCATTTCATTACTAATGGTTTTAATACCTGCTACACTCACGTTACCATTACTGTTTGCAGTTACATTAACAGAACTTTTTTTAGCAACTTCAATTAAAGTATTTGCATTTGATTTATAGGAACTTCCTATAATACCCGTAGCTTCTACTGCTGCATCTTGTTCGTTTGTTGCAACAACAGTTATATCTGCACTTTTTACAGCAATAACGTTTGTAACATTCTTTTTACTACTAACCACATTTAAACCTTGTGCCTTACTCAACGTATAGTAATCACTGCTGCCCGCTGAAGTAGCTTCTGCCTTAATAATTACGTCACCGGCAGCAATAATATTATAAGCAGTATTCTCACTTTTTTCACCTGTTTGAGCCAAATCTATTCCTGTTGCCGTAGCTTCACTATCGTTATTTTGGGAAGTATTAGTTGCTGTTACGTTAATTTCTACACTACCTAAATTTTTTACTGTATCTTTCAAATTATCAACATCATTAAATTTTTCAAAATCACTGTCATTATAATTACCATGATAGCCTAAAATTATTTTATGATTATTGCCAGATGCATTTCCATCCATATGTACACCAGTAAGTCTATTATATAAACCAAGATCTTTATTTATTATACTTGTATTTGTTATAATGCCTGTACCATATACTAACAAATTATCTTCATCACCCGAAATATTGCCGCCATATAAATTAATGGCATGAATATCATAACTGTTATCAGTATTTGTTAAAGTGATATTTCCATTACCTAAATAAATTTTATTATTCGTACCATTCAATTGAACTGCACTATTACCACCTATTATTTCAAGATTAGCACCTTCACGCATATCCAGCATAGAATTTGAACCTTTTGTTGATATTCCGTAAAGTACATCTGGATCAAATTTTTCTTCACCTTTCTGCATTTTTATATCTATTGCACCAGAAATGACAATATTTTCATTTTCAGCATTAATGCCAATAGTATTAAAATTCAATATTTGAGTGGTATTATTATAATAAGTTTTTAAATCAAGTACTGCACCATCACCTAAAGTATATTTATAAGTATTTGTATCTTTGTCATAAGTTTTTTGTGATTCAGTATATTTATCATCAGCACCGCTTATTGCTTCCGTATATATTGTTTCAGCCTGCGCCATACCATACGGCAGCATTAACAGCACGCTTAAAGTTACCGCCTTTGCTAAAGTTTTCTTGGTCATCATAATCGCTCCTTTGCTTTTTGCTTTTTGCATTTTATACAAATGCAGTTTATGTAAAACTATTTTATCACAAACTTCCCCCCCATCAAGACATTTTGGTTGGCATAAGTTAAACTTTTTCTGGTCTTGATTACTTTTCCCTACCGGTAGTGTACGTTGGCTGCGCTGTTTAGCAGTAATCCGCCTGTTTACGGCAGTGTGTTAAGTTACTTATGGCATTTTTAAAAAATTGTTAAATTTTTTCGCCAAAGGGCTTGCCAAAATTTTTATTTTCAGTTATAATCATTTTCACGTCGCTTTTGCGTGGCCACAATTAAGCGGATAAAATTTTTATTACAGGAGGCTTTTAATTTGAAAGCGAATAGTCACTTTATTAACAACCCCCTGCCCAATGAGGCAAGCAAAACCGATTACGAAAAGCAGGCGGAGCTTACCAAATCACTTATTACAGCCGCGCAAAACGGCAACCGCAATGCGCTGGAAAGGCTGTGTATTTTTTACGAGCCTTTGTTTAAAAAAGAGATGCGCAGGGAAATTTTTTATAACTCTATCGGTTATGAAGAAGG
>CASEGD010000086.1 GCA_949287345.1 uncultured Phascolarctobacterium sp.
CCGATTGGCTCTTAATTATTTAATCCAGAATTTTGTTTGTTTTGGCTCGTTTCCTTTCCGCTTCCGCTTTAAGGAAACTCGCCCGCACATTCGCTTTTACTTGGTTCTTGTTCAGTTTTCAAGGTGCTGCTGATTGACAGCTTTTGTAGTTTACTATGTTTTCAACATTTTGTCAACTACTTTTTTGAAATTTTTTCAATTTCAACGCCGCATCACAGCGTGTAATTATTATATTAAATCTGCGTAATAAAAGCAAACACAGTTTTTATGTAATTTGCGCAAATTATGCTTGGAATTTACCTGATATTAACTTTTTTCTGCCGGATTCTCTTTTTTCTTGTTTTTTCCTTCTTTTTTGCCGTAAGGCAATAAAAATTACGTACTGCCGCAGGGTAACCGCCGCTTATTGCAACTTCACCACGCTTTGCGGCACGGCTTGCAATGTACTGTGATATCAGCGCAAGCCCCAGATTGTTTTTAACGGCTTCTTTAACGGCAAAATTGGTATTAAAAATTATCGGTTTACGTTCAACTATTATATTGTTGTTTTTAATATAAGTTTCCCACTGTGCGCGAGAGGCTGAGCCTTCTTCGCGGATAATCCAGCGTTTGGCGCCTGCCTCCTGCTGCCCGGCTGCTGTGATAACTGCCAGCCTATCATGGTAAAACGCTTCGGCTTTAACGCCGGGTTCTGCAACTTCGCCTTCAACCAAACCGACGTCTATTTCACCATCAAGCAAAAATTTTACAATCTGCTGCGTGTTGCCGATGATAATTTCCGGCTCCAGTTTATTGTAGGTTTTGACAAAACGCCCCAGGTATTCCGGCAAAAAATATTCGCCAATCGTCTGGCTGGCGCCGATGCGCAAAGTCCCTTCTATCTTGCCCTGCAAGTCGGCAATGGCTGCTTTGGCGTATTCCATTTCCGCGCAGATGCTTTTAGCGCTTTGCTGCAATATTTTGCCTGCCGGTGTCAGCGCGATGCTTTTATGGCGCACGGTGCGCTCAATTAAAAATGTACCGAAGTATTCCTCCAGCTTTTTAATCTGTACACTGACCGTTGGCTGCGACAGATTACGTTTTTGCGCCGCTTTGGTAAAATTGCGGCATTCGGCAACGGCTAAAAATGTTTCCAGTTCTTCCAGCATGATGACCTCATTAAAAATTATAATCGTTTTGATTAAGATAATTCATTTTACTAATTATTATAAACCGTTTATACTTAGCTTACAAGATTTTGACAACGTTATTTTATGAAAGGATGTATCCCATGGATTTTATCAGTAAAAATTTCCGCGGTGTGCTGTTCTGCTTTGCGCTGGCAGTACCTGCAACTTATCTTGGGTTTTTCCAGCCCGGCATTCAGTTTACGGCTAAAAAAATTCTGCAATATTCCATTATCCTGCTGGGCTTCGGCATGAACCTGTTTGAAATTTTAGCCGTCGGTTCGCAATCGCTGGCAATCATCATCGCTACCATCAGCACGGCTTTAATTGTTGCTTACGTATTAAGTAAAGTTATGAATATTGAGCGCGACATTGCCACGCTCGTTGGCGTCGGTTCTTCCATTTGCGGCGGCAGCGCCATTGCAGCAGCAGCGCCGGTAATTAAAGCCTCCGATAAGGATATCGCTCAGTCCATTTCTGTTATCTTCCTGTTCAACGTCGTTGCGGCCTTTTTATTCCCTGCGCTGGGCGATATGCTTGGCTTTACCGATACGGGATTTGGCATGTGGGCAGGCACGGCAATTAACGATACCAGCTCCGTCGTTGCGGCAGGGCAAACCTGGGCCAGCGCACACGGCAGCGATACCGCGCTGAACTACGCCACCATCGTCAAGCTCACCCGCACGCTGGCCATCATCCCCATCTGCCTGGGGCTGGCTTACATTACCGGAAAAACTAAAAACACCGCGTCCGATGTAAAAATCACTTCCATCTTCCCGATGTTTATTCTGTACTTTGTGCTGGCGGCTGTGGTAAATACGCTTGTTGGCAGCAGCTTCCCCTTCCTCGCTGAGCTTCCTTCCATCGGCAAATTTATGATTGCCATGGCAATGGCAGCCATCGGGCTGAACACTAATCTTGTCAGCCTTGTTAAAAGCGGCGGCAAACCCATTTTACTGGGCCTCATCTGCTGGATTTGCATTGCGCTTGTAAGCATTGGCATGCAGCATGTACTGGGAATCTGGTAAAATTTTACATACAACTAAACACACAGCACCGGCAGATTTCACTAAATTGCTACTTCTGCCGATGCTGTTTTTTATTTGCAAGGTACATTTTTAACACAAAGTATGATATAATGATTGGGAATGTTTAATTACTACTTTATAGAACCGAGGTTGACTTATGGGAAACATTTTTAAAACAGGCTTTTGCGTACTGGTGGCATTGATTGTGCTGGCAGGCGCTGCTTTTTGGGGGCTTGCCGGTTTAATGCCCGCGGTCGATATCGAAGACTCGCTGCGTCCGGACGCCGCTTCCCAATATTTTGACGATAAGGGTAAACTGATTTACACCACCGCGTCGGAAGAACAGCGCGTACCTGTAAGCCTTGAAAAAATGCCGAAGCATTTACAGGAAGCTTTTATTTCTATTGAAGACGCACGTTTTTATGAGCACGGCGGCATTGATATCCGCGGTACGGCGCGCGCATTGTTTGTAACGCTTACCGGCGGCGATGTACAGGGCGGCAGCACTATTACCCAGCAGCTTGCCAAAAACGCTTTTTTAAGCAACGAGCGCACCATTACCCGTAAAATTAAAGAAGCCTTTATTGCGCGCCAGCTGGAAGAACGCTACACCAAAGATGAAATTCTTGAGATGTACCTGAACCGCATTTATTTCGGTCAGGGCACTTACGGCGTGGAAACCGCTTCGCTGTATTATTTTGGCAAGCATGTTGAAGACATCGACCTTGCCGAAGCAGCAACGCTGGCGGCTATTCCGAAAAGCCCTAACTACTATAACCCGATTGAAAACCCCGAAGCAAGCAAGGAGCGCCGCGACCTTGTGCTGGACCAGATGGTTAAATACGGTTATATCAGCCAGGCTGAAGCCGATACCGCCAAGGCGAAAAAAATTGCTGTCAGCGTAAGCGAAACGCAGAGCAAAAAGGAATATCTTTCCTACTTTTTTGATTACTGCAATGAATTTATTATGGATAAGTTTGGCGCCGACGCGCTTTATAAAGGCGGCTTGCGCATTTACACCACCATTAACAGCGACATGCAGCAGGCGGCGGTTGACGCTTTGCAGTACCTGCCTGACTACTATACCGATGACAACAAGCTGACCCAGCCGCAGGTTGCACTGGTTTCGCTTGACCCCACCACCGGCTACATTAAAGCTATGATTGGCGGCCGCGCCGAAGATAAATTCAACCGCGCCATTATGGCAGTGCGCCAGCCTGGTTCCAGCTTTAAGCCTTTTGTTTACCTGACGGCTATGAATAACGGCTTTACCCCTGCCAGCGTTGTTGAAGATAAGGAAACCGAATTTGCCAGAGGCTGGACGCCGCAGAACAGCGACCGCGCATGGCACGGCAAGGTAAGCCTGCGCACCGCACTTACCAAATCCATGAACGTACCGACCGTACTTGTTGCACAGCAGGTCGGCGTCGGCAAAATTTTGGAAACCGCAAAAGCACTTGGCATCACCACTTTGGTGGAAGACGGAACTTACAGCGATGCTAACCTTGCAATGGCACTGGGCGGTTTAAGTAAAGGCGTTATCCCGCTGGAGATGGCTGCCGCTTACGGCGCTATCGGCAACAACGGCGTCTATGTTAAACCGATTGCCATTTTGAAAATTGAAGACCGCAACGGCAAAATTATTTACGAAAACAAAACCGAACGCCACGAAGCAGTTAACCCGCAGGCAGCTTACTTAACGGTTGACATGATGAAAGGCGTATTTGTAAACGGCACTGCAGCAGGCGCAGGCATAGGCCGCCCGGCAGCAGGCAAAACCGGCACCACGGACGACTTTAAGGATGCCTGGTTTGTAGGCTTTACGCCTAACCTTTCCACCGCTGTGTGGATTGGCGACGATAACGGACGCGCGCTTGATTATATGTACGGTTCCATGCAGCCGCTCAGCATCTGGCGCAGCTATATGGTTAACGCTGTAGCAAATCTGCCCGCCGTTGACTTTATCGCGGCGTGGTAATACCGCCTGAACCGAAGATTGAAGACGAAAAGGATAAAGATAAAGACAAGGACAAAGATAAGGATAAAAAAGAAGAAGATAAGGACGTAAAAGAAAAGGCCGAAGAAGCGAAACCGGCTGCTAAAAAAGCTGCCGAAGAAGCTATCGGTACTTCTGCCGAACCTGCTAAAAAGCCCAGCATGCGCCAGCGCGTACGCGAGATTTTAGAAGGTAATTCTTCTTCAAGCAGCAATGCCAAACCGGTTGTAAGCAACCAGCCCACACCGGCCAAATAAAAAATTAATCCCATCCGCAATTAACGGATGGGATTTTTTATGCCCTTTTTATAACGCTTCTTTAAAAATTGAACCGCCGATAAATTCGCGCAAAATGGAATTGGTCGGTATCGACTCGTCGTCCATGCCGCGCACATGGCTTAACAGCTCCAGCAGTCGCTGCGCGCGTGTATAAACTGCTTCGTCAGGCGTTACCTGCTTCAGCAAAGGTTCGGCGTACTTTTTAAGCACGGCAAACTCGTATACCAGCGAGGTGTTGAACATAGTATCGGCGCTGTCCTGAAACGGGAAGATATATTTTTCTTCGCCGCGGCGCACATCGTCCCACAGCTTCAGCGTCATCAACGCATCGTGCGAACGGAATTGCGAATCGCGGACAATGCGGCGCAGCAGGCGCATATCCGTCGTGTGGATGCGGTTGTAGGAATCAAGCTGCATCGGCGTTAAAGCGCTGATATAAATTTTCATTTTATTATTGGCAGGCACGGATTCGGAAATGCGTTCATTTAAAGCGTGAATGCCTTCCACAACCAGAACATCCTTATCCCCCAGCTGAATTTCACGCCCACGGTATTCGCGCGTACCGCTGCGGAAATTGTACTTAGGTATTTTTACGCACTCCCCTGCCAGCAAGCGGCGCAGGTGGTCGTTAAACAGCTCAAGGTCAACTGCTTCCACACTTTCAAAATCAAAGCTGCCATCCGCTTTGCGCGGAGTGTCGTGACGGTCTTTAAAATAATCGTCCATCGAAATTGGCACCGGCCTGTTGCCGTTAACAATCATCTGTATGCTTAAACGCTGAGCAAAAGTTGTTTTGCCGGATGACGACGGCCCCGCAATCAGCACCAGGCGCACGTCCTTGTTGCTGGCGGCAATTTTATCGGCGATACCGGCAATTTTCTTTTCGTGCAGCGCCTCCGCTACCTGAATAATGCCGTTGGCATAGCCGCAGTTGATTATGCGGTTCAGTTTGGCAACCGTGTTGCACTGAATTTTTGCCGACCAGTCTTGCAATTCGTGGAACATGCCGTTTAAAGCGTCGCTCGGTTCAAACTTGTCCAACCTGTCCATGCTGCCCTTTTCCGGGTAGTTAATGATGATGCCGTTTTCGTAATTGATAAGCTCAAACAGCTTCAAGTAACCGCAGTTCGGCATCATCGCACCGAAAAAGTATTCAGCATAATCATGCAGGTAATACACCGTCAGCGTCTGCGCGTCCGGCGCATTGTTCAGCAACTCCATACGGTCGTCCTCGTGGCGCTCCTGCAAAATTTTTACAGCCTCCGCCCTGCTGATAGTGCCGTAAACAATCGGCTCCTGCGAAGCAATCAGTTTGCGCATATAAAGCTCAACCGCCTGCAAATCGTACTTGCTCAGCACAATGCCGTTGGTAATGTCGCAATACAGCGCGCTGCCGATGGAATTGCAAACTTCAAGCTGCACCTCCGGGCGCAGTTTTTTTATGGCGTACAAAAACAAAAACAGCAGGCTGCGGACATAAACGCGGCGGCCTTCTTCCGTGTCCCAGGTTATAAAATCAACCGTACCATCAGTGTGCAGCGGCTTCTGCAAATCAACACCGGCGCCATTAAACACTCCCTCCACCACCGGTGCGCTGTAGCAGTCCTTAAACTCGCTGCTCACCTCCAGCAGCGTTGTTCCGTCAGGGTATTCTTTAACTGCCCCATTGGGCAAAGTAAGTTTAATCATAATGTTTCTCCTTTAATCAGGCTATAAATATATTATACCCCATTGGCGTGTTTTGGGCAAAAAACAAGGCACTGCGTTTGTGCAGTGCCTGTTAATTTACAAATATTTTTTAAAAGCTTTCTTCATTTTTATGGCAACATCAATAATCCAATCAAATTGTGCTATCCATTCATCTTTATTTTCAAAATTAGCTTCATGCGATATTAAAATACGACTGGCTTTTTTATCTGGCAATTCTCTCCAATCTAAATTAATTCCCATCTCTTTCTCTATTTCATCTCTGTGAGATAAAAATGTTTTATACAATTCTTTATCATCTGTAATATACCATTCTACTACAATTTTGTTATCCTTTCTAATTTGTGAAATAGCAAGATGGCAAAGTGATGAACCTACACTAAAATTCATCCAATGATCCGTACTTGCTTTTCTTTTATTAAAATATTTTACAAAATCTTTGTTTTGAAAAGCATAATCATTAAAAGCAGTCCAATATTCAAATCTTGCTTGTAAAGAAGGAGAAGTATTAGATTGTTTCTTTATTTCTTTAGTCCAATCATTTGGTTTTTCTACAACTTCAAACTTTACTGCAATTTCAGAATCTCCTATTTGATATAATTTTATTTCAACGAGAAAGAAATTAATCTTTTCATCAGTATGATTATTTAGCCATTCAATAGCAGAACGATGTTCTTCGCGTGCCTTTTTTACAACCCAAATAATAATATCAGCTGATTTGCCGGAAGCGTAAGTAATCAATTTTCCCAAATGATCATGATTAGTATCTTCAAGTTGATTTTCAATTATTATCTTTCTGTCTGTACCAATTTCAGAAGCATAAATATCAACATTAAAATCACCGACATTTGATTCTGTTTCATCAACAGAAATTTCTAAGCCAACTGCATCAGCCAATAATCCAATATTATCATCCTCTGCAAGCCATGGTGTAAAATCCAGTGCTTCATGTGGCCATACTTTTCTTAAATCTTTTATTTCTTTCAATAAACCTAATTTCATTATAACTACTCCGCTTTCTTGGTTGATTAAACAAAATTTTAATAATTGAATTGCTTTACCCTATCACCATTTCCGCCACCGTTTCCACATGGTGGGTCATTGGGAACATGTCTACCGGCTGGGCTTTGGTGGCTTTGTAGCCGTGTTCGGTTAAAAACGCCATGTCGCGCGCAAGCGATGCCGGATTGCAGGATACATAAACAATTTTGTGCGGTTTCACTTCGGCAATAGCTGCCAGCACTTTTTTGTCGCAGCCTGCACGCGGCGGGTCTAAAAGCACAACGTTGGGCTTAATGCCTTTGGAAAGCAGCGCCGGCATTTCTACCGCAGCGTCGCCGCAGATAAACTGAGTATTGCTGATATTATTAGCCGCTGCGTTGGCGTTGGCGTCCTTAATTGCAGGCTCTACAATCTCAATGCCGTATACCTTGCCTGCTTTCTGCGCCAAATACAGAGAAATTGTACCCGTG
Organism: uncultured Phascolarctobacterium sp.; assembly: GCA_949287345.1. Lineage (GTDB taxonomy): Bacteria > Bacillota > Negativicutes > Acidaminococcales > Acidaminococcaceae > Fusicatenibacter_A. The sequence continues at coordinate 7,648 of CASEGD010000086.1, forward strand.
CCGCAGTAGCAGTCGATAACGGTTTCACCGCCGCGCAGAGAAGCAAACTCCAGCGCCGTTGCGTACAGCTTTTCCGTCTGTTCGCTGTTCACCTGGAAGAACGACAACGGTGAGATGCTGAACTTCAAATTGCCCAGCTTGTCTTTAATGGTGCTTTTGCCGTACAGCACGCGGTTTTTGCTGCCCATAATTATGTTGGTACGTTTTTTGTTAATGTTCTGCACAATGCTTTTTAAGCCGCCAACTTCGCTTTTCAGCATCGTCACCAGCTCGCCCGCATGCGGGATATCATAGCAGGCGGTAATAATCACAGCCATCACGTCGCCGGTTTTTACGCCCACGCGCCCCATTACATGGCGCACTACTCCCTTGCCGGTATTTTCGTCGTAAGCGGCGATGTTAAACTGCTGCATCCAGCGGCGCACAACCTGCATAATTTTGTTGTTGGCCTGCTTTTGGATGATGCAGTCGTCGATGTCAATTACATTATGCGTCAGCGCGGCATAGCAGCCGATTTGAATTTCGCCCTGCGTTTTAGCGACCGGAAACTGCATTTTATTGCGGTAATGCCACGGGTTTGCCATACCGATAACAGGCAGCACCTCGCAGCCTTCGATATGTCCGATGCGTTCCAGTGCATCCTGCACCTGCCGGCGCTTAACGGCAAGCTGCCCTTCGTAGCTTAAATGCTGCAACTGGCAGCCTCCGCAGATTTTGTAATACGGGCACGGCGGTTCAACGCGCTGCGCCGATGCCTGTTCCACGCTTAAAATATTGCCGGAGGCATACGATTTTTTAACCTGAAACAGCTTTACCTTAACCGTTTCACCCGGCAGCGCGCCGTTAACAAAAACCGTAAAGCCCTGCGCCTTGCCGACGCCTTCGCCGCTGCTGCCAAGCCCGGTTATTTGCAGCTCAACTATATCATTTACTTTAAAAGGTGGTTGTTCTTTTACCATTTTATTTATCCTCGTTGTTAAATTGGTAGCCGTCCTGCATCCAGTACAGCCTGATTGGCAGATTGGAAGCCCCCGGCGGCGACCAGATAAAGCTGTATGTACCCGGCTCCAATGTGCCAAGCTTCAATAAATCGTCGTAGCTGTCGCCGACTGCGACTTTATCCTGCGGCAGCGGCAGTAATTTCTGCTCCCCCGCTTTTTTAAGCATGCCGTAACCGGCAAACAGCCCGCCCAGCGGATTAAGATACATTACCGCCGGTTTGGTGCCGCTGATTGTAAAATTAACAGCATAAACCACGCCGTAATTGCCGTAATTAACAGCATCAAGGCCTGTCGTGCCATCAACGCCGCGCGCAAAGCCCTGCTCCTCGGAAGCAAGCTCCAGCATGTACACACCCTTATCAATGTTTAGCGGCTTTTTAATATTATACGCCCAATCTGCCTTTTCAAAAGTGCCACGCAGCGGATGCTCATCCATCGGCTGTACCGGCGCGTATTCGTTATAAATTTCAAAGTCGCTGTTTTCGTCGCACATCAGCACACTAACCTGCACCGGTCTATCGGTGTGCAGATTAATCGTGCCCACCAGAAGCTGGTTCGGCTCAAGCACATAGCCGCTGCCCGTCAGAAGTTCAGCATTATCGCCCATGCCAAGGCTGCCGCTGTAAGGCTTATGGCCAACATCAAAATATTGCTGCTGCGTTTCCTTGCCAACCTTTAAATAATGCCAGCCCGCGCGGCCGATGCTGCTGTTCGTCACTTCATACGCAGCTGGGCGCATTTTTTCGTTAGTCAAAAGCACCGCCAGCTTTTTGTTCCTGTCCATTGCATTGACATGGTGGAAAAATATCCTCACATCGCCGCTGACGGTATCGCGATACAGCACGCCGTTTTTATAAACCATTTCCGGGCTGTCCGAAAAAATCAGCGTCGGGCCGGAAGTAACCTTCTTTGCTTTCACTTCAATATAATTTTCCGGCAGGCCTTTGCCAGTTATAAGTTCATCCGCGAAAGCGCCGCACGGCATAAGCAAAAGCCCCGCCGCCAAAAGGCTTAAACAAGTATTTTTTAAGTTCAATGTAATTACCTCGCTTGCAGGTTTAATAAAA
>CASEGD010000087.1 GCA_949287345.1 uncultured Phascolarctobacterium sp.
CATTATGGAACAGGTCATTAAACCGGTTGTTCCGGCTGAAATGCTGGACGGCGAAACCAAATACTACATCAACCCGACCGGCCGTTTTGTTATCGGCGGGCCTCAGGGCGACAGCGGCCTGACCGGACGCAAAATCATCGTCGATACCTACGGCGGTATGGCACGCCACGGCGGCGGCGCGTTCAGCGGCAAGGACCCCACGAAGGTTGACCGCAGTGCTGCTTATGCCGCACGCTACGTTGCCAAAAACGTAGTTGCCGCAGGCCTTGCTGACAAATGTGAAATTCAGCTGGCTTACGCTATCGGCGTGGCACAGCCTGTTTCCATTTTAGTTGATACCTTCGGCACCGGCGAAATCGACGACGACAAAATTGCCGAGCTGATTAAAAAGAACTTTTCACTCAGCCCGTCCGGCATTATTAAAACGCTGGATTTGCTGCGCCCGATTTACAAACAGACTGCCGCTTACGGTCACTTCGGCCGTACGGATGTGGACCTGCCGTGGGAACACACCGACAAGGCACAGACTCTGCGTGAGCAGGCAGGCCTGTAAAATTTAAAACGATTGCACTGCTTTGCTTTACGGTAAGGCAGTGCATTTTTTATTTAAAATTTGCGCGGCGTTATGGTAAAATAAACAGGTAAAGTTAAATTTGAGGTTTGCTATGAGATATATCAATGTTGCAATAAATTTACCGGTAAAAAATTTGTTCCGCCAGTTTACTTATGCGCTGCCGCCGCAGTTTGATTACATCGGTGCAGGGTGGCGCGTTATTGTGCCGTTTGCACGGCAGACTGCGGAAGGATTTGTGGTAGGCGAAGCAGGCACGGACTTGCCGCAGCCGGAAAACTACAAAGAGGTGCAGGCCGTTATCGGCGCCGAGCCGTGGTTTGATGAAGAAATGCTGGAAGCGGCGCGCTGGCTGGCAGGCTATTACATGTGCCCGCTGGCAGAGGCAATGCGCCTTTTTATACCGGGCAAAAGCAGCATTAAACGCCATGCCGTTTACGGCGATGACGGCAAACTTTTGTATTATGAATTGGAAAACAGGCTGAAAGAAAAAACGCAAAGCTGCTACGCTATTACCGAAAGCGGCAGGCAGGCGCTGGCGGCAGGCAACAACCGCGCTAAAGCGCAGATGGCGGCTTTGGAAATTTTAAACGGCGCTGCCCGCGAATTAACTGCAAAAGAGCTGGAAGCGGAAGGAATCAGCGCCGCTGTTTTGCGTGCGTTGGTGCAGAAGGATTGGTGCAGCCGCAGCGAGCAGCGCGTTTTGCGCGACAGTTACGCCGCCAAAAGCAGCGTTAAGCAAAGCTTTAACTTAACGGACGAACAGCAGAACGCCGTCGATGCCGTCAGCAAGGCAATACGCGAAAAACGGCAGGAAACCTTTTTATTGCAGGGTGTAACCGGCAGCGGCAAAACGGAAGTATATTTAAACTTAACGGCAGCCGCACTGGCAGAAGGGCGTCAGGTGCTGGTATTAGTGCCGGAAATTGCCTTAACGGCACAGATTGTAAAGCGTTACCAGAGCTGGTTTAAGGGCAACATTGCCGTTGTACACAGCAAGTTATCGGCAAGCGAACGCGCCGACGTGTTTTATAAAATCCGCACGGGCGAAGCGCAGATTTTGATTGGCGTGCGCTCGGCAGTTTTTGCGCCGTTCAGTAATCTGGGGCTGGTAATTATTGATGAGGAGCACGACCAGAGCTACAAGCAGGAGGAACGCCCCTGTTACCACGCACGCGAGGTTGCTTTGCACCGTGCCGCTTATTTTGGTGTGCCCGTTGTTTTAGGCAGTGCTACGCCGTCAATAGAAAGTTATTATGATGCCATAATGAAGCGTTATACACATTTGCGTTTAACGGGACGCCCCAACGGGCAGCCGCTGCCCCAGGTGCAGATTGTAGATATGCGCAGGGAATTGCAGGAAAAGAACTTTTCCGTGCTTTCGCGCGCGTTGCAGCAGGAGCTTGTGCGCACGGCTGCAGCAGGGGAACAGGCGATTGTGCTGCTGAACCGCCGAGGGTATTCCACCTTTGTTATGTGCCGCGACTGCGGTGAAACAATTACCTGCCCGCATTGCGCCGTGGCGTTGGTGTACCACGAAGCAGGCAAAGCTATGCGCTGCCATTATTGCGGCAACATCATGCCAATCCCTGATGAATGCCCCAAATGCCACAGCAAACGCATTAAATTTTTCGGTACCGGCACACAAAAGGCGCAGGAGCAGATTGCCGCCCTGCCGGAAGTTAAAGTGCTGCGCATGGACCAGGACAGCACGCTGCGCAAATTCGCACATGAGGAAATTTTAAACGCGTTCGGCAGCGGCAAATACAATGTGCTCATCGGCACACAAATGGTTGCCAAGGGGCACGACATACCCAACGTAACGCTGGTCGGAGTGCTTTCGGCGGATTCGGCGCTGAACATGCCGGATTTCCGCGCGTCGGAACGTGCTTTTTCGCTGCTGACGCAGGCTGCGGGGCGTGCCGGTCGCGGCGATAAGCCGGGTCATGTAATTTTGCAGGTGTACGACGCGGATAACCGCACCGTTCAGCTTGCCGCAACGCAGGATTACGACACCTTTGCGCAGGAAGAACTGGAACGCCGCCGCGAACTGAACTATCCGCCCTATGCGGCGTTTTTAAAAATAACCGTGTGGGATAAGGATGAAGCGCGCGCTAACGCGACAGCACAGGAGCTGGCAGATTTTTTGCAGAGCGTTGCCAAAGACAGGGACGGCGCAGAAGTTTACGGTCCGTTTGCCGGCATTATCGGCAAGGTACGCGATTTGTACCGCGTTAACGTGCTGGTAAAAAGCGCGGAGATTGGCGTTTTTAAACAGGCGCTGTGGGATTCGCCCTACCGCGATATGAAAAATGTTTATTTTGACGTTGACCCGTTTAACGTGCTGTAAAATTGCCGTTGCGGGCGCATTTGTGATATAATATTTATTTGGAAAGAGATTTTACAGGAGGCTACCGTGAGTAAATTAAAAATTTTGGTAGCGGGCGACCCGGTGCTGCGACAGAAAGCGGCCGAGGTTGAACGCATGGATAAAAAAACTTTACGCTTGCTGGACGACATGGCGGAAACCATGTATGCCGCTGACGGCGTCGGCCTTGCCGCACCGCAGATTGGCGTGTCTAAACGTATTGTCGTTATCGACGTGGGCGAAGGATTGCTGGAACTTATCAATCCGGTTATCACTTACAGCGAAGGCGCGGCTGTCGGCCCGGAAGGCTGCCTGTCCGTACCCGATTACGATGGCGAAGTGGAGCGTGCGGAAATTGTGCACTGCGAATATTATGACCGTAAGGGGCACAAAATGCTTATTAAGGCGGACGGGCTGCTGGCAGTCTGCATCCAGCACGAGCTGGACCACTTGGACGGCGTGCTGTTTATTGACAAGGCCAAAGTGCTGACGCCGAAGAATTACGACAGGGAGTAACAGCGATGCGCATTGTATTTATGGGAACCCCTGATTTTGCCGTTGCAAGCTTAAAAGCGCTGGCAGAACGGGGCACAGATGAAATAGTTGCCGTATTTACCCAGCCGGACCGCCCCAAAGGACGCGGGCAGAAAATGCTGATGACGCCGGTGAAGGAATACGCTTTGGAACGCGGCTTTGAAGTTTACCAGCCGCAGCGCGTAAAAGCGCCGGAAGTAATTGAACAGCTGCGCGGACTTGCGCCGGATTTAATTGTTGTTGCAGCCTTTGGACAGTTTTTGCCGAAGGAGATTTTAGAAATGCCCAAATACGGCTGCATTAACGTGCATGCTTCGCTGCTGCCCAAATACCGCGGCGCTGCGCCGATACATTACGCTATTTTAAACGGCGAAACCGAAAGCGGCGTAACCATTATGCAGATGGATATCGGCATGGACACCGGCGATATGCTGGAAAAAGTGAGCGTTGCCATTACGCCGGAAATGACGCAGGGCGAACTGCATGACGAACTAAAGGAAAAGGGCGGCACGCTGCTTCTGGAAACGATTGAAAAAATAAAACGCGGCGAAGCAGTGCCCGTTAAACAAAATAACGATGAAGCAACCTACGCGCATTTGCTGACGCGCGAGATGGAAACTATTGACTGGGCTTTACCGGCGGCAGAAATCCATAACAAAATCCGCGCCTTTAACCCTGCGCCGGGTACAGTAACAACCTTGCCGGACGGCAAAAAGCTGAAAATCTGGCGGGCGCAGCTTGCGGATGGCAGCGGCACGCCTAGCAAAGTGCTGGAAATTAGCAAGGCAGGCTTTAAAGTAGCCTGCGGCAGCGGCGCGCTTCTGGTAACTGAAGTGCAGCCGGAATCGAAAAAACGTATGCCTGCGGGCGTTTTCACTAACGGACGCGGCATTAACGCGGGGGATATTTTAGGCGTTGAAGGGTAAAGCGATGGAAAGTGTTTTAAAACCTAAAAAACGCATATTTGTTTCGTTAACATTGGCCAGCGCCTTTTTGGGCGCAGTGTTTATTTACCTGTGCTGGCGCGTTGCACTGCCGGGCCTTGCGCAAATCAACAAAACGCTGCCCATGCTGTTCGGCAGCGTCGGCATTGTGGTGGCGCTGGGGCTTCTGGCGGCAGTCTGCGCTATTGTGCTGGCAATTTTAGGTTTCCCAATTATTAAAACCTTTTATTTTTGGGCGTGGAAGGCGGTAAACATGCTGTTTCCGTTCGCCGTAGGGCTGGGGCGCATGTTTAACATCCCGCGCCAGCGGATTGAACAGTCTTTTATTGAAGTAAGCAACCACCTTGTAAGGCAGCACAAAATTAAAGTGCCCGCCTCGCGGATTATGATTTTAACTCCGCATTGCATTCAGCTTGATACCTGCGTGCATAAAATAACGCGCAATATCGAAAACTGCCGTCAGTGCGGTGGGTGCAGCGTCGGCGCGCTTTTGGGGCTGTCGCATAAATACGGCATCCACGTGGGCGTGGCAACAGGCGGTACGCTGGCAAGGCAAATGGTAAAGGAAATCCGCCCCAAGGCGATTATTGCCGTGGCGTGCGAGCGCGATTTGACCAGCGGCATCCAGGACGTGTTCCCGCTGCCGGTGCTGGGCGTGCTGAACGAAAGGCCTTTTGGGCCGTGCTTTAACACACGTGTTGATATTAAGAAAGTAGAAGCCGCAATTTTGGACTTTTTGGATACAGAGGAAGCAGATGACAAAACCACAGGCAAACAGAAAAACTAAAAAAGATACTGCAAGGCAGCTTGCTTTGGATATAATCTGCGCTGTGCTGGACGGCGGCGCGTATGCCAACATTGCCTTAAACAAGGCCCTGCGCGCCAAAAAAGTTGACGACAGGGACCGCAGGTTCATTACGGAGCTGGTCTATGGTACCGTGAAGGCTAAAGGTACTCTGGACTGGCTTTTGTCGCAGTTATCGTCAAGGCCGCTCGGCAAAATTGATAAGGTTATTTTAAACATTCTGCGCATGGGACTGTACCAGATTTTTTATCTGGACAAGGTGCCTGCTTCCGCGGCATGCAACGAAAGCACGGAGCTTGCCAAGGCGTGCAGCCATCTGGGGACGGTTAAATTTGTCAACGGCATTTTGCGTTCTGCCGT
>CASEGD010000088.1 GCA_949287345.1 uncultured Phascolarctobacterium sp.
AAAAAATATTTTTCAAAAACTGTTAAATGCGATATAATATATTCGAAAAGTGTATTATAAGTTGCTTATTTTAAAAGCGATTTTACCGTTTTGTAATGTTTTAACGAAATGATTTTATCAAAACGCAGTTTTGCTGAAAGAAGGGAGGACTGCAATGCAGCGTAAAAAATTAACTGTTTTTATCTGCTGCCTGCTTGTGCTTTGCCTTGTGCCTGCAATGGCTATGGCTAAAAGCAAAACGCCGGCACGCGACTGGAAGCTGACGGTGGCGCAGCAAAAGCTGGAGATGCTCGGTTACGACGTTGACCGCAAGGACGGGCGCATGTCGAAGGACACCGGCGAAGCCATCAAAAAGTTTCAGAAGGAACACGGGCTTAAAAAGAGCGGCAAGCTGGATAACAAAACCTATAATAAAATCTCGTGGGAAGCCTTTAAAATGGAAGGCATACCTGATGTGCGCGGCAAGGATATTGTAAAAACTGCCGCTAAATACAAGGGCGTGCCCTATAAATTCGGCGGCACCACGCCGAAGGGCTTTGACTGTTCCGCTTATGTGCAGTACGTTTTCGGCAAGCATGACGCCAAGCTGCCGCGTACCGCCGACGCGCAGGTGCTGGACGGGATTTTTGTGTTAAAAAACAAGCTGAAACCGGGCGATTTGGTCTTCTTTACCACTTATGCCGCAGGGGCGTCCCATGTGGGGATTTACGCCGGCAGCGGCAAGTTCTGGACGGCGTCATCGTCACGCGGGGTCGTGCTCGATTCGCTGGACAGCGACTACTGGAAATCGCATTATTACGGAGCGCGCCGTGTTTTGATTGAAAACGGCGAGGCAGCTTAATAAATTTAAGGGGGAGCTTTAATGATTCGCGAAAGACGCAACAAAGAAAAACTGGCGTTGTATTATAAAAAATTTATGGAGGAGGGCATTGTTGACCCCAACGTGCATCCGTGGGTTGCCGAATCGTGGCAGCGTTGCCGCAAAATGAGGCTGCCGCATGAAACGATGCCGAAAATCAACAAGCTGAGCCGTGAGGAAATCATCGAGCATCAGAAAACGCACGAATTCATCGTTAAATACGTGGACGGCCTGTATGAACAAAGCAAGCAGCATTTTAACATTCATAATTTAAGCATGCTGTTGATTGACGAAGACGGCTATGTTATCAAAAACTATGCGCTGCCGTTTTTCCAGCGTGTAATTGAGGACATTCAGGGCATGCGCGTGCTGGAAGAAGACGTCGGCACGTCCAGCATCAGCATTGCGCGCGAGCATAACGTACCGTTCCTGATGTTCGGGCCGGAAATGTGGATTAAAGACAGCCATTCCGGCGATGCGTGCAGTGCTCCGATTTGCGTCGGCGGCAAAATCCGCTACATTATTTCCTTCTTCTCGCTGGACCAGAACGATTTGCCGTATGACCTTCTGCTTTCGCTTTTGCTGACGATGAAATATGCCATTGAGCAGCACTTGCAGATGCTGGAATACTGGAGCATTCAGCAGATGATGATGGAAGAACTGCCGGTTGCCGTTTACTGGATTGGGCAGGACGAAAAACTGAAATACTGCAACGGCAATGCTAAACGCCGTCTGGAAGGCAAGGAAAATCTGGAAGATATCTTCCTTAACTATGAGCATATTCCCATTAAAAAGGCGTTGCAGGGTACGCCTACGCATCGCCGCGAGATTACCTGGATTACGCAGGACCGCACTTACGAGGATATTACCACCGTTATGCCGGTTAAAGTCGGCAGCGAGGTTGAAAGCGCGCTGGTAATGAGCATGAGCATTGAAGATTTGAAGACCACCATTGCCCATGCTACCGGTTACAGCTCCCGTTACAGCCTGTACAGCATGGTTGGTGAAACGAGCGAGTTCCTTGCGCTGCAGCATAAAGCATCGCGCATTGCCCGCAGCGACAACAATATTTTGCTGCAGGGCGAACCGGGTACCGGTAAACAGCGTCTGGCACACGGTATTCATCAGGCCAGCCCGCGTGCGGCGGCGCCATTGATTGTCGTTAAATGCTCCGACGCGCCGATTAAAATACTGGAAGAAGAATTTTTCGGCAGCGAGGACGGCGACCATCAGCCGACTGCAGGCAAACTGGAACTTTCGATGGGCGGCACGCTGTTCCTTGACGAAGTGGAAAAACTGCCGGTTGAAATGGGCGACAAACTGGCCGACGCTTTGAAAAACGGCCTCTTGAACAAAGAAACCGGCTTGCGCAAAAAACTTAACGTGCGCGTAATCGCCGCCTGCGATTCCAACCTTAAACGCCTGGCGGATAAGGGGTTGTTCTCCCGCGCGCTGTATGAGCTGGTACTCGATACTACCATCCGTGTTCCGCCCCTGCGTGAACGCAGCAAGGATATTGAAGTTATCGCGGCTCATATTCTGGCAGAAATGTCCGCACAGCATAACCTGTCACCGAAACGCCTGTCGCCGGAAGCGCTGGAGCTGCTCAAAAGCTGCAGCTGGCCCGGCAACATCAAACAATTGCAGGGCGTTATCGAACAGGCCTTCTTCCATACTCCCGGCAGCATTATCGAAGCAGAAAACATCAAGCTGCCCGGTGATAAAACTCTGGAAAAATCTTGGAAGTATGACAAGGACGCCTTTATCGCAGCATGGAAATCCTCCGGCGGCAATATCAGCAAACTTGCCGGTATGCTGGATGTCAGCCGCGTAACGCTGTACCGCTACCTTAAAAAATATGACCTGACTCCGAAAACCGGGAAGAAATAATTTGTAAAAGATTAAAGCCATCAGTGCTGTACGGGCATTGGTGGCTTTAGTTATTTGGCAACATAAAACCACCCGCAGATTTTTCTGCGGGTGGTTTTTATATGTGCGGTATGTAATTTTAGTTTATCTGTTTTAAGCCTTGATTTCGATTTCCATGAGGCAGTCGCCGCTTTCAATTCGGCTGCCTGCGGATACATGGATTTGCGATACAATGCCGCTGATGGGCGCTGCAATGGTGGTTTCCATCTTCATGGCTTCGGTTACGATAAGCGGCGTGCCTTTTTCAACGGCGGCGCCTTTTTCAACCAGCAGTTTAACAACGGAGCCGGACAGCGTTGCGCCGATTTCGCCGGGGTTGGTTTTGTCGGCTTTTTTGCGCGTGACGTTGGTGGATTTTACATTGCGGTCCTTAACGTCAATTTCGCGCGGCAGGCCGTTGAACTCGAAGAAGATGGTACGGATGCCGTCTTCGTTTGCTTCGCCGATTTGCAGCAGCTTGATGACGAGCATTTTGCCCTGTTCGATTTCAACCTTGATTTCTTCGCCGGTCTTCATGCCGAAGAAGAAGGTCGGGGTATCCAGCACGGAAACGTCGCCGTATTCTGCGTTGCGCACTGCCCAGTCGCTGAATACTTTCGGATACAGGCAGTAGCTGCTTACAGCTTCGTCGCTGGTAGGCGCGCCCATTTCCGCAAGGGTAGCGCGTACTTTTTCAAAATCTGCCGGGGGCAGGGATGCACCGGGACGTCCGTCAAGCGGTTTGCGTCCTTGCAGGACGATTTGCTGCAATTTCTGCGGGAAGCCCTGATACGGAACGCCTAAACGCCCTTCAAAGAATTCCACAACGGAAGCCGGGAAGCTTAAGGTTTCGCCTTTGGCGTAAATGTCTTCTTCCGTAAGGTCGTTCTGCACCATGAACAGTGCCATGTCGCCAACCATTTTGGAGGACGGCGTTACTTTAATAATATCGCCGAACATCATGGAAACGCGGTGGTACATATCCTTAATTTCTTCCCAACGCTCGCCGAGGCCGACTGCTTTAGCCTGTTGCTGCAGGTTGCTGTACTGGCCGCCCGGCATTTCGTGGATGTAAACTTCCGGGTTGGGGTAAGAAACGGTGTTGTCGATAGCTTTATAATACGGGCGCACGGTTTCCCAATAACGGGACATTTCGTTCAGTGCGTTAACGTCAAGGTGCGGCTGGCGCTGATGCCCGCTTAAAGCGTAGTACAGGCTGGCGGCGCTGGGCTGCGATGTACCGTTCGACATAGCGCTCATGGCAACGTCGACAATGTCAACGCCTGCGTCGATAGCGCGCGCGTAGGTGTAAATGCTGTTGCCGCTGCCTTCGTGCGTATGCAGGTGGATAGGCACGTTAACGGCGTCTTTCAGCGCTGCAACCAGCTGGTAAGCAGCTTCAGGCTTCAAAAGGCCTGCCATATCTTTAATGCAGATGGAGTTAGCGCCGGTTTTTTCCAGCTCTTTCGCCATCGTTACATAGTATTTAAGGTCGTATTTATCGCGGCGCGGGTCTAAAATATCGCCGGTGTAGCACAGCGCTGCTTCGGCAAATTTGCCAACCTCGCGTACAGCGTCCAGCGACAGACGCATGTTGTCAATGCCGTTCAGGCTGTCGAACACGCGGAACACATCAACGCCGTTTTTCGCGCTCAGGCGGATAAATTCTTTAACGACATTGTCCGGATAGCTGGTGTAGCCAACGGCATTAGCGCCGCGCAGAAGCATCTGGAACAGAATGTTCGGGCATTTTTCGCGGAACTGCTCAAGGCGTTTCCACGGGCTTTCGTCCAGGAAGCGGTAAGCAACGTCAAAGGTCGCGCCGCCCCAGCATTCAAAGCTGAACAGGTTGGGCAGCTTGCCCGCCGTGGTCTGGATAACCTTTAACATATCGTTGGTGCGCATACGGGTTGCCAAAAGTGACTGGTGCGCATCGCGGAAGGTGGTATCGGTAAACAATACTTCCTTCTGGTCCATAACCCATTTGGAAAGCGCTTCCGGTCCCTGCGCATCCAAAATCTGCCTGGTGCCGTCCGGCAAAGTGCCTTTAAACGGTTTGGGCATATTCAGCGGCGCAAATTCCGGTTTCGGCTGTACGCCGACGTTGTTGTAGCCGTTGACGGTAACATCGGCAATGTAATGCAAAAGTTTGGTGCCGCGGTCCAGCGTCTTCGGGAAGATGAACAGCTCGGTGTTCTCATCAACAAACGAAGTGTTGTAGCTGCCGTCCGCAAAGCTGGGGTGTTCCAATACGTTTTCAAGGAACAGAATGTTGGTTTTAACGCCGCGGATACGGAACTCTTTTAAGCAGCGCAGCATTTTGGTAATGGCAATCTGGTGGGTAAGGCCGTGGGTGGTAGCTTTAACCAGCAGCGAATCGTAATACGGGGTGATAACGGAACCCGTAAACGCATTGCCGCCGTCCAGACGCACGCCAAAGCCGCCGCCGCTGCGGTAAGCAATCAGCTTGCCGGTATCGGGCATAAAGTTGTTGGCCGGGTCTTCCGTGGTGATACGGCACTGAATAGCATGGCCGAAGCTGGTGATTTTGTCCTGTTCGGGGATGCCGATTTCCTTGCTGTGCAGGGAATAACCCTCGGCAATTTTAATCTGGGTCTGCACAATATCAAAACCGGTAATTTCTTCGGTAACGGTATGTTCAACCTGAATACGCGGGTTAACCTCGATAAAATAGAACTTGCCGTCCGGCGTAACCAAAAATTCAACCGTGCCGGCGCTGAGGTAATTTACGTTTTTCATCAGCTTAACGGCTGCGTTGCAGATATCATTGCGCAGCT
>CASEGD010000089.1 GCA_949287345.1 uncultured Phascolarctobacterium sp.
GCAGCGGCAACCTCCTTGCGCGGCGGGTCAATCATGCCGGCGGCGCCGATAAAGGTTAAGCCGTACTCGATATTTTCATCGTCGTCCTGCGGCACGGAGGCAAGCGTTTTGGTGGCAAAACCCAGCACGCGCAAAGCCTGCTGCGACATCTTATGGCACAGCGTTAAAATATTTTCCTTATCACGTTCGGTAATTGCTCGCACGCCCTGCGCCGTTAAAATATGGCTGCACAGCGGCAGCATCTCATCAACCGCGCCCTTGGTGTAAGCGGTAAAGCGGCCGTCAATTTTATGTACGGTCGTCATGCGCTTGCGTGCCGAATCAAACGGCTGCTCAAAAAGGCGCGGGTATTTATCTTCCAAAGCGTCGTGGTTAATGCCAAACTTCTGCGCCAGGTAAATCAGCGCGCCCTCCGTCGGGTCGCCGATAATCTCGCCCTTGCGGTCCGGGTCAAGGCTCGCGTCGTTGCACAGCGCGGCGGCGTAAACCAGTTCCCTGTACAGCGCCGGGTGCTGCATGGCAGCGGCGTCGGTAGGGGTGGCGCTCTGTTTTTCAAAATCGCCGTTCAGCGCCAGCTGTGTCACCGTCATTTTGTTCAGCGTAAGCGTGCCGGTTTTGTCGCTGCAAATTACCGTCGCGCTTCCCAAAGTTTCAACGGAAGGCAGCTTGCGTATCAGCGCGTTCTGTTTTGCCATACGCTGTACGCCCAGCGCCATGACAATGGTGGCGGTGGCGGGCAGCCCTTCCGGGATGATGGAAATAGCCAGCGACACCGCGATTAAAAACTGCGGCACCAGCGGGCGTCCGTAAAAAGCGCCCAGCGCAAAAATCAGCACGCAAACAATTAAACCGATAACCGTCAGCGTCTTGCCTGCGGCGTTCAGCTTGCGTTTCAGCGGCGTGTCAAACTCGTCCTGCCCGTCCAGCAGTGTGGCAATGCTGCCAACCTCCGTCCTCATGCCGGTAGCGGTGGCAATGCCCACGGCGCGTCCGTAAGTAACAATCGAGCCCGCATAAGCCATGTTTGCGCGGTCGCCCAGCGGGCAATCTTCCGGCAGCACAACCTCTGCTTCTTTTTCGGCAGCGACCGATTCACCCGTCAGCGAAGCCTCCTGAATCTGCAAATTGGCGCTGTCTGCCAAACGCAGGTCGGCGGGCACCATATCACCGTCGCTTAAAAACACAATGTCGCCGGGCACAACTTCCCTCGCGGGGATAATGCTTTCCTCTCCCTGCCTTAACACGCGCGCGTTAGGCGCGGACATGCTGCGCAAAGCCTCCAGTGCGGACTGCGCCTTTTTCTCCTGCACAATGCCGATAAGGGCGTTGACGATGACGATGGTAAAAATTACGCCTGCTTCCGCCAGCTCGCCCAGAGCGAAGGACACTGCTGCCGCACCGACGAGGATTAAAACCATCGGGTCAAAAATCTGCTCTTTAAGCATGGCGGCAATGCTTTTGGGCGGCTTGGCGCGCAGTTCGTTATAACCGTATTGCCGCAGCCGTTCCGCCGCCTGTGCGTCGCTCAAACCTTCGGCGCTGCTGCCGAGCTGTTGGTAAACCTGTTGTAAATTTTGTGCGTGTGCGTTGTTACTGTGATAATCCATAAAGGATTCATCACTCCCTTCGTAAAAAATTTTTATAGCCAAAGCGCATAGCGCAAGTGCTTAAAACAAAAAGGCATAGCCCGCAGTCCCAAACGGAACGCAGGTTATGCCTTTAAAAATTTGCGTTTTTAAATTGTAAGCACCGTTATTTCGGTGAGGGTCACTGTCGTCAGAGGCAGTCATGGTAATTTTCCTTTCCAAAAGCGGGAAGAAACTAAATAATATGTGTTATCACTTTGAATGTTAGCATAGCTTTACCCATTTGTCAAGGTAGCAAAGGGTTAAAGGGGGAAGATGTAGTATGATTTATTATCTGCGCAGGCAGGTATTTTTTACGCGCGCATTGAATATTACACTATTGCAGTTTAACGGAAGGGGTGAAGTTATGCTTTTAGGTATAGATGTTGGCGGAACTTTTACCGATGCTGTTTTGGTGGACAGCGGCGCTGTTTACGCGCAGGCCAAGCGCCCGACGACGCATGGCGAAGTGCTGCGCGGCATACTGGACGCGCTGGACGCTGTGCTTGACGGCGCTGACGTTACGCAGATTGAGCGTGTGGTTATCAGCAGCACGATTGTTACCAACGCGCTGACGGAGGGCAAAACGCAGCCCGTTTTTTTAGCTGTTATGACGGGCCCCGGCATGAACGTAAAAGGGTGCTTCCCGGTTGAGCCGTACCTTGTAAGCGGCTATGTTGACCACCGCGGCAAAATTGCGGCGCGCACGGAGTTCAACAAGCATTACGGTTTATTGGACAGGCAGAGCGGCGTAACCGTGGCGGCCGTCAGCGGCAAATTTGCGGTGCGTAACCCCGAAAACGAATACGTTTTGGCGCACGAGCTGAAAAAGAGCGGCTATAAAAAAGTGTTTTTAGGCTCGGAGCTTTCGGGCGAATTAAATTTTATCCGCCGGACGAACAGCGCCTATTTTGCGGCGGCGGTAGATAAAACTTTTGAAGCCTTTGGCAAACAGGTGGAATGGGCGCTGAAGGAGCGCAGCATTACCGCGCCGGTGCAGATTTTAAAGGCGGACGGCGGTACGCTTCCGCTTGATGCGGCGTTAAAGCAGCCGGTTGAAGCCGTGTTTACCGGCCCTGCTGCCAGCGTGCTGGGCATTGAAGCTTTGGGCGCGCCGCAGGGCAAAAGCATTTCGCTTGATGTTGGCGGCACGACGACGGACATTGCCTTTTGGGATAACGGCGAGCCGCTGCTTGCGAAAAAGGGTGCGATGATTGGCAAATACCCGACGGCTGTACGCTCGTTCCATATGCGCAGCGTGGGCATTGGCGGCGACAGCGCGATTACAAAACTGCCGCAGGGCTTTAAAGTCGGGCCGGAACGTGCGGGCAGGGCTGCTGCGCTTGGCGGTGCTGCGCCTACTCTTGCGGACGCGCTGATTGTTTTGCGCCTGGCAGATTTCGGCGACCGCGAGGCATCTGTAAACGCCATCGGCACTTTATGCCACGAAGGCGAAACGATGGAAGCAGCGGCGCAGGCGATTTTGGACGCTGCGCTGGATGTTATTGAAAACGCGATTAAGGAGATGCTGCACGAGTGGAGCATCCAGCCTGTATATACGGTAAGCGACGTTATCAGCGGCAGTGATTTTGAGCCGCAGCAACTTGTCGGCGTCGGCGGCGGTGCGCCGGGGCTTATCCACGCGCTGGGCAAACGTATGGGTCTGCCGGTTATTATCCCGCCCGGCGGCATGGTTGCCAACGCCATTGGCGCGGCACTGGCACGCCCGACCGTGGCGGCCAGCCTGCGCGCCGATACGACCGAAGGCTATTATTTAATTCCGGAAAGCGGCAAACGCGAACGCCTGCCCAAACGCTTCAACATGCAGGCGGCGGAAGAAATTTTAAGCGCGTGGCTGCACGATAAAGCGGGCGGCTGGCAGATGGAAGGCAACGAAACCGAAGTCATCAGCCGCGAATATTTCCGCACGGTGCACGGCTATTATGACACCGGCGAAATTATTTACCTGCGCATGCAGCTTAAACCGGGCATTTTGTATAAAATTACCGGCAGGGAGGTGGCGTTTTGAAACAGGCAAATTTGGGACTGATTTTCTTTCCGGCCTTTGACTGGATGATTAGCCCGGGGCACCCCGAGCGTCAGGAAAGGCTGTTATATACGCGCGACCAGCTGACGGAGGAAGGGCTGTTTGACCGTCCGGAAATCCGCGAGTACCGTCTGCGCATGGCGGAAATTAACGATTTGCAGCGCGCCCATGTCGGCGTGCCTTCGATAGCCAAACTCATCACGCCTGCGCACCTAGCTTCTGCCGGTGGCTGCTTAACGGCGGCCGACGCTGTAATGAGCGGCGAGGTTAAACGCGCCTTTGCACTTGTCCGCCCGCCGGGACACCATGCCATGCGCATTGTGCACGGCATACGCGGTTTTTGTACCATTAACATTGAAGCGGTGATGGTGGAATACCTGCGCAGCCGTTACGGCATTAAAAAAATTGCGGTGGTGGATACGGACGTGCACCACGGCGACGGCAGCCAGGACGTTTTTTACCACGACCCAAACGTGCTTTATATTTCGTTCCATCAGGACGGGCGCACGCTGTACCCGGGCACGGGGTTCCCCAACGAGGCGGGCAGCCCTGCGGCGTGGGGCTACAACTTAAACCTGCCGCTGTTGCCCGGCAGCGGGGATAAGGAAATTCACCGCCTGTTTGACGGTTTGATTAAACCGGTGCTGGACGATTTTGAGCCGGAGCTGATTATCAACTCCGCCGGTCAGGACAACCATTTCAGCGACCCGCTGGCCAGCATGAGCGTAACGGCGCACGGCTATGCGGCGCTGGCCGATAAATTAAAGGCGGATATTGCTGTGCTCGAAGGCGGCTATTCCATCGAAGCGGCGCTGCCCTACGTTAACACCGGCATCATCCTCGCCATGGCGGAGATGGATTACAGCAAGGTTATCGAGCCGGACGTCCGCGCCTTGCGCACGCCCGACCCGCGCTGCATGACGCGTGTTGAGCAGCTTATCGACCAGGTGGGCACTATCTGGCGCAGCCGCCATGAAGTCGGCAAAATGCTGCTGGATAAATGTGGCAATAAGTGGCAGCGCAAAAAAGGCATTTACTATGATGAAGAAGGAATCCGCGAGGAGCAGCTGGAAACGGCGCATTACTGCAGCAAATGCAGCGGCTGGATGAGCATTGACACCAACGCGCGTGGCACCCGTTACGGCGACCAGAACGCTTACGTTGTGTGCCTGCACCGCGACACCTGCGCGGATTGCCAAAAGGCGGCTTACGACGACGCACTGCGCGCCAAACAGAGCTGCGCTTATAAATATATTTTGTTACAGCACCCCGATACGGGCGTTGTGGAAACTATTTGAAGATTGGAGTAACTAAAATTGAAGGAAATTGTAATTGCAACAAGCAACCCGGGCAAACTGGAAGAATTTAAGGAAATGTTAAAGGACATGGAGGTGGAGCTGCACTATCTGGCAGAATGGCCGGACATTGAAGCGCCGGTGGAAAACGGGCGCACCTTTGCCGCCAACGCACGCTTAAAGGCAACTTATTACGCCAAGGCAACGGGCATGACCTGCATTGCCGACGACAGCGGGCTGGAAGTGCAGGCACTGGACGGCGCGCCGGGAGTTTACAGCGCGCGTTACGCCGGTGAAAAAGCTACCGATAAGGAAAACAATGATTTGTTACTCGCCAACATGAAGTTGCAGGTTAAACGTACCTGCCGCTTCCGCTGCGCATTGTGTGTGGCAGGCGCTGACGGCAAGGTGCAGGTGGAAACCGACGGCATCTGCGAGGGCATGCTGCTGCACGAGCCTTTGGGCGATAACGGCTTCGGCTACGACCCGCTGTTCTGGTCCACGGAGCTGCACATGGGCCTTGGCGAAGCAACGCCGGAAGAAAAAAATAAAATCAGATCGCGGCAAGGCCGTTAAAAAACTGATTGCCAACTGGAAGAAAGTAAAATGAAAATAGGTTTAACGGGTGATACCCACGGCAGCATGCAGGCCATGCGCCGTGTGATAGCCGCCGCCCCGCCGGTGGAGCAGTGGCTGCATACGGGAGATTACGGACGCGATGCTTTATATTTAAAGGCGCAGACGGGGCTGCCTGTAACGGCGGTTGCCGGTAACTGCGATGTGGGCGACAACAGCGTAAACCCCGACGAATTTGTAACAATAGAAGGTTTTAACATCTGGCTGCTGCACGGGCACCGTTATCTGCATGGCGGCGACCCGCAGGAGCTTGTGTGGTGGGCGCATAAGCTGGAAGCCGATATTGTTGTGTTTGGGCATACGCATGTGCCGCTGGTAAAATGGTACGGCGACGTGCTTTTGATTAACCCCGGCAGCCCTGCCAAACCGCGCAGCGCGGAGGGCGCAACCTTTGGCGTGCTGAACGTGAAGGCGGGGCAGAAACCCACGGCGGAGATTATAAAACTGGCGGCACTGTAAAAAGCCTTGCCAAATTACAGTGTACGATATAAAATAAGTAGTATACACCAATAGAAACAACGAGGGGGTATTTGTTATGTCATTTGTTGAAGACGCTATTAAATTCCATGCCGAAAAGAACGGTATGCTGGCCGTTGCCAGCAAGGTGCCTCT
>CASEGD010000090.1 GCA_949287345.1 uncultured Phascolarctobacterium sp.
TTAGCAACATTTGCTAAAGAACAACTGCAAAAATCGAACCTGAGCGAAGCGAATTTCGTATTTTTGTAGTTGTTATGCTAATAGTTGCGTAGCAAGCCGAGGTAGCGGCGCAGCGGGAAAATCCGCCTAACCGCGTGAGTTTTCTTCGCCCGTTCTTTTGGTCAGTCAAAAGAATGAAGATGAATGAGTAAGTAAAAATAAAAAAGTACTATCCTTCATACAAAGGCGTAATCAAAACAAAAATGAGGTGAAACTTTGAACACAGAATTAAGCCCCAAATTCTTAAAACAAATCTGCGGCAATGCCGAAGCCGAATTCTGCCTGTATAATCCTCGCAGTAAAAGCGGAATCCAGACATGGGAAATAAAGGTGCGAAACACTGATAACACCCGCAAAATTATCGTCGTGCGCGATTACGGCTATAAAATCGACCACGAAGAAATACAAATCCATCCATTTAAAACACGTGCCGAACGCAACGCCGAAATATTACGCTTGTATAAGGAAGAAGGAATATCCCAAATTTTCCTCGGCAATTTGTTCAACATCAGCCAGCCTTCCATTTCTCTTATCGTAAACGGCAAAAGCATAGTAAAAGAAGTGTAGTGCAAAACAAAAAAGCAATGTTGTTTTACCGGTTAAGTAAAGCAGCATTGCTTTTTTAATTTACAACCTTGTACCACAACCACATCAAACTATAAATTATTGGCTGATGAAGCTGGTAAGCTGCCAGCGAGTGGCGGCCTAAAAGGGATAGTGGTTTGATATCTGTATTTAATAAAACGCTTGGGCTTAAATGTTTTTTGCTCAACAGGCAGGCAAAGTAACCTGCGGTGTAGATAAAGAGCCATGGCAAAATAGGAAAGTAATCGGCGGAGTGAAAAGTATCCGGCGGCAAGCCGAGCCATGCTGTAAAATAATTGGCGTACAGGCTTTGCGGCAGGCTGCATTGCCAATCGCCGAAGCCGACATAGCCGTGGCTGATGTTTTTGAAAACAAAAAACAAAATAAAACTGGTAATTAATCCGCAGGTGGGCGGGATATGGCGCAGTAATTTTGCAAGAGGCAGCATTAAAAACATGGCGCTGCCGATAAAGGACAGAATACCGAAGCTGATGATGTTATGCCTGTCGAAAAAATACGTAACAACAAAAATAAAAAAGGCGCAGCCCAATACAACAAGGCTGCGCTTTAAATGTTTATGCGCTAACGCCCAGCAAAATCCGGAAAGCAGAATAAACAGCGCCGCGCCGCTTTGCTGCCACAGATACGCAGGCAGGGTATGCAGCACGCCGGTGTTGTGCCCTAACAGGTTTTCGTTGTTCCACAGGGCGTGGTAAACAAACATATTCAGCAGCGCTGCGCCGCGCAATACGTCGATAAGGGGATAGCGTTCAGTTTTCATTAAGTTCCTGTTCGTCCTCGCGTTTTTTACGCAACAGGCAGTAAGCAAGAAAAGCAAAGACAAGCAGAACGAACCAGGTTGATTTTTTCATTTCAGTCAGCCTCCTGTTGTGTTTTTATATTTTAAGTATAGCACTTTTAATGGCAAAACGCTATTTTTTACAAATAAAATAAATTAAAACTGCCATAAAATTGACATAGTTTGCGTGTAATATATATTTAACAACAAAGAATAAAATGTTATAATTGAATTAGTGAAAGCTAATTGCAATTTATCAGGAGGGTGCAGCGATGAAATTTATTAAGAACAATAAATACGTAATCGGTTTTCTGGTTATTCTTGCTGCAATCTGCTATGCGGGATATTCTTACTATCAAAGCATTACGCAGGTTGAAACAACCGTGAAAACGGCAAAGGTTGAATATGGTACGTTAAAGGACAGCATTTCGGCAACGGGCAGTTTAAGCGCCGTCGATAACGTCGATATCAGCTCCAAAATTACGGGCCGAATTGTAGAAGTGCTGGTTGAAGAAAACCAGCATGTAGAAGCGGGGCAGGTTCTGGTTAAGCTGGACAGCACCGCTCTGGAAGCAACGGCACGCCAGATGAAGGCACGCCTTGACAACGCCGAGCTGACCTATAACCGTTACACGGCTTTGCTTGCGCAGGGCGCGATTTCGCGCAGCGATTACGATCTGGCGGAATCCGATTACATCGTGGCCAAGGCTAATTACGACCAGGCTGTTTCCGATGTGAACGATACGGTTATCACTTCCCCGATTGCGGGTTACATTATCGGCGAACCTACCCCGGTAGGCCAGACCATTAGCTCCGGTATCAGCGAGCCGCAGGTAATTATGTCCGTGGCAAACCTTGACGATATGCAGATTGACACGCTGGTCGATGAATCCGACATCGGGCGCGTAAAAGTTGGGCAGACGGTTGAATTTACCGTCGATGCTTACCCGGAGGAAACCTTTACCGGCACGGTGCGTTTGATTTCGCGCTCTGCCGTTACCGAGGACAACGTAATTTACTACACTGTTTATGTTGATGTTGCGAACCCCGAAGGCAAGCTGCTGCCGACGATGACGGCAAGGACGAACATTGTTATTGAACAGCAGGACAACACTTTAATGGTGCCGCCTAACTGCATTTATTACGAAGACGGGCGCAGCTACGTTAAGGTTTATGACGAAGCAACCAAGGCTTCCAGAGAAGTTGACGTTAAAGTTGGCCTTACCGGCGAAGAAAGCATTGCCGTTACCGGCGATTTGCAGGAAGGCGACATGCTGCTTGTAAAACAGCGCGCTACTCAGCAGAACAATATGAGAGGGCCGATTTAACCGGCTGTGAAAGAGGCAGGACATGGCAGAAGTAATCAGGCTTGTAGATATAGTAAAATCGTATATTATGGGCGACAGCATCGTCCATGCGCTGGACCATGTTAATGTCAGCATCGGCGACGGCGAGTTTACCTCGATTATGGGCCCTTCCGGCAGCGGCAAATCGACGATGATGAACATTCTGGGCTGTCTGGACAGGCCGACGAGTGGGCATTATTTTCTGCGCGGGCGCGATATTGCAGGCTACGATGATAACGAGCTGGCGCATACCCGCAATGCGGAAATTGGCTTTGTGTTCCAGAACTTTAACCTGCTGCCGAAGCTGACGGCACAGGTGAACGTGGCCTTGCCGCTGGTGTATGCCGGCGTGGAGGAAGAAGAACGCATGGAGCGCGCCGCTAAAGCGCTTGACGCCGTAGGTTTAGGCAACAGGCTTGACCATAAACCGAACGAGATGAGCGGCGGCCAGCGCCAGCGTGTGGCGATTGCCCGCGCGCTGGTTAACAACCCGGCCATTATTATGGCGGACGAACCGACGGGCAACCTTGATACCAAGTCCAGCTATGAGATTATGGACATTTTTAAAGCTATGAATGACGAAGGCAAAACCATTGTGATGGTTACGCACGAACCGGATATTGCCGAACAGACCAAGCGCATTCTGGTTATGCGTGACGGCAGGCTCGTCAGCGACGAGTGGAGGTGACGCTGATGTTTAACGAATCTATCAAAATGGCACTGGACGGCATGTTCAGCAACAAGCTGCGCACGTTTTTGACGCTGCTCGGCATCATCATCGGCGTCGGCGCGGTTATTGCCATGGTCAGCCTGGGCTTTGGCGTAAAAGAGCAGATTAAAAGCAATATTTCAAGCCTGGGCAGTAACCTTTTGATTGTTATGAGCGGCGGCCGTACCCCGAGCGGCGCGCGTTTGCCTATGGGTGAGGGCGCAAGGCTGACGGCGGAGGACGCCGAAGCGATAGAAAGGCAGATTGACGGCATTGTGCATGTGGCGCCGTCTGTATCGCGCAGTTATCAGCTTGTTGCGGGCAACCAGAACTGGACCGCCAGTGTGGAAGGCACAACGCCGAACGTGCTGGATATCCGTAACTACACTTTGGAAGACGGGCGCAACTTAACCCAGCGCGACCTTACCAGCCGCGACCGTGTCTGCGTTATCGGGCAGACGATTGTAGAGAACCTGTTCCCTGACGGTGACGCTATCGGCAAAACGGTGCGTATTAACAAAGCGCCGTTTAAGGTAGTGGGCGTTTTGCAGGAGATGGGGCAGTCCTCCAGCGGTCAGGACCAGGACGACGTGGTGTTTATCCCGCTGACGACGGCGCAGAACCGCATGATGGGCATTACCTACATCAGCCGCATTACCATTCAGGCTGAAAACGAAAACGTAATTGACCAGGTACAGGCGGACGTTGAAGCGCTGCTGCGTGTGCGCCATAAAATTCAGGACAACGAATACGATGACTTTACCGTGCGCAATTTAGCGGCGTTAATGGATACAATGATGGAAACAGCGAATACGATTACCATGCTGCTTGGCTGCATTGCGGCAATCAGTTTGCTGGTTGGCGGCATCGGCATTATGAATATCATGCTGGTATCGGTAACGGAACGCACGCGCGAAATCGGTATCCGCAAGGCGCTGGGCGCGACGTATGACAATATACTTTTACAGTTTTTGATTGAAGCGATGGTTATAGGTATCGTTGGCGGCACGCTCGGCGTACTGCTCGGCGTGGGCGCATCTTACGCCATCAGCTATTTTGCGGGCTGGATGACGATAATTTCCGTGCCGGTAATTTTAATCGCCGTGCTGTTCTCCGTCGGCATCGGCCTGTTTTTCGGCATTTACCCGGCGCGCAAGGCAGCGCTGCTTGACCCGATTGAGGCATTGCGTTATGAATAACGGCAATAATAAACACAAAACAACTTTAAAAGAAGTTTTAACGGCCTTCTATGAATATCTTAGAAGGCCTAAAACTGTTTTTGATATTAAAGACCGCCTGAAGGCCTTAATTTTTTTTGCAATAATTATTATGATACTTGAGAAAATAGCACAATTTTTTGCAGAGATGTGATATAATTATTCGATAGATATGTTTTATTTTGGAGGAAAGCAGCTGTGACAGTAAAAAAGCTGGGCATTATCGGCGGGTCGTTTGACCCGATACATATAGGCCATTTAAACAGCGCGGAATTTGTTTACAAAGCTTTAGGGCTTGATAAAGTGCTGTTTGTGCCTGCTTATATCGCCCCGCATAAAATAGGCATGGAATTTGCTGCGGCCGAAGACCGTTACCGTATGACGGAACTGGCCGTTGAAGGCTGCCCTTATTTTGAGGTCAGCGATGTGGAGCTTAAGCGCAGCGGCATTTCCTATACTTACGATACGGTGCTGGAGCTGAAAAAGCAGTATCCGGGCTATGAGCTGTATTTTATTGTCGGTGCGGATTCCGTGCCGCAGCTGAGTACCTGGCACAATATTTACGGGCTGCTGCATGAAGTTACCTTTGTGGCGGTGGCAAGGCCGGGCTACGACAAAGCCTTCGCCAAAGCGCGGGAGGATTTCGGCGGTTTGGGCGAAGAAAAAATACTGCTTTTAAAAATGCCGGAGCTGGCCGTATCGTCAACAGATATCCGCGAGCGCGTAAAAAACGGCGCACCGGTTGACGGCATGGTGCCGGAAGCAGTGCGCGATTACATTTTAGAGAAGGGTTTGTACCGTTAA
>CASEGD010000091.1 GCA_949287345.1 uncultured Phascolarctobacterium sp.
ACCAAAGAAGAAATGAAGATGGTGAACGAAACCAGAAAAATTCTGGACGATTACGATATGCGCATTACCGCGACGACTATCCGCGTGCCGGTATACCGCAGTCATTCGGAATCCGTTAATATTGAACTTGAGCACGACCTGACGCTGGACGAAATTAAAACGGCGCTGGCCAAATTCCCCGGCGTTATTGTGCAGGACGACCCGGCAACGCAGACTTACCCGATGCCGCTGTATACCTCCGACACCGATGAGGTTTATGTCGGCCGTATCCGCCGCGACGAATCCGCTTCCAACAGCTTTAACCTGTGGGTAGTGGGCGACCAGATCCGCAAGGGCGCTGCGCTTAACACTTTGCAGATTGCCGAAACGATGATTAAAAACGGCTGGATTTAACGGAGTGCGGCGCTGATGAAAATACTAATCCAAAAGTTCGGCGGTACTTCCGTCGTTGATGAACAGGCACGCGTTGCCGTTAAAGACAAGGTGCAGCACGCCATCCGCAGCGGTTATGCGCCGGTGGTGGTTGTTTCCGCAATCGGCCGCAAGGGCGCGCCTTACGCTACCGATACGCTGATTGACTTTTTAAAGCAGGCTAACCTTTCCGTTAATGTGCGCGAGCAGGATATGCTGATGTGCTGCGGCGAGATTATTTCCGCCTGCATTATGGCGGCGACGCTGCAGAAATTCGGTTTTAACGCCATGGCGCTGACTGGCGGTCAGGCCGGTATTATTACTGATTCGCAGTTTGGCGCGGCGCGCATTAAAAACATTAAAACCGACGATTTGAAGCATTTGTTGGAATCCGGCGTTATTCCCGTTATCTGCGGTTTTCAGGGCATGACGGAAAACCACGGCAAATTTACCACGCTGGGGCGCGGCGGCAGCGATGTTACCGCGGCGGCTT
Organism: uncultured Phascolarctobacterium sp.; assembly: GCA_949287345.1. Taxonomy (GTDB): domain Bacteria; phylum Bacillota; class Negativicutes; order Acidaminococcales; family Acidaminococcaceae; genus Fusicatenibacter_A. The sequence continues at coordinate 905 of CASEGD010000091.1, forward strand.
TGGGCGTGGCGCTGAACGCCGAAAAAATTGAAATTTACACCGACGTGGAAGGCGTAATGACCGCCGACCCGCGTATTGTTAAAGAAGCGACGATTCTGCATAAAATTTCCTACGCCGAAGTAGCGCAGATGGCGCAGCAGGGTGCTAAGGTAATCCACCCGCGCGCGGTGGAAATTGCCATGCGCAAAAATATTCCGGTCGTTGTCAAATCCACCTTCAGCGACGCGCCGGGCACGCTTATTACCAGCGATATTTCCGGTATGGAAGTGGAAAACTCCGTTGCCGAGCGCAGAATCAGCGGCGTAACTTATCTGAAGGATCTGGTGCAGTTCCGCGTAAGGCTGGATAACGCCGACGCGAGCAGCGGCCGCATTTTGTTTGAAGACCTGGCGGCGGCGGGCATCAGCGTAAGCTGTTTGAATTTGTCGGAAAGCAGTTCCATGTTTGCCGTGTTCAGCGGCGATACGGACAGAACCGTTGCTGTTCTGGACGAGGCCGGTTTTGATTACGACGTTAACAAAAACTGCGCCAAGGTTTCCGTTGTGTTTGCAGCGGTGCGCGGTTTCCCGGGGCTGATGGCAAAATTCGTCAGCGCGCTGGCCGATAATAAAATCCATATTTTGCAAACCGTCGATTCCGATACGACGATTTCCGCGATTATTAAGGAAGAATGTGTCAACGAAGCGGTAACGGCGCTTCACAAGGCTTTTAAATTATGAAAGAGGGACTTACTATGAAAAATCCGTATTTTGGCAGATTGCTTACCGCTATGGTAACGCCGTTTAACGCAGACGGCAGCGTCAATTACAAAAATGCCGCCGATTTGGCAGACTGGCTGATTGCGCACGGCAGCGACGGTTTGGTTGTGTGTGGTTCTACCGGCGAAGCGGCAACCATGACGCTTGAAGAAAGGCTGGAGCTGTTCCACGTTATTTTGGAGCGCGTTAACAAACGTGTGCCTGTTGTTGTGGGCGCAGGCAGCAACTGCACTGCCGATACCGTAAAAATGGTTAAGCTAGCCGAAGAAGCCGGTGTTGACGGCGTGCTTATCGTAGGCCCTTACTATAACAAACCAACGCAGGAAGGTTTTTACCGGCACTTTGCAGCCGTTGCCAAAGCAACCAGGCTGCCTGTTATTGTGTACAACGTACCGGGTCGCACCGGCAGCAACATTGCACCGGCAACCGTGGCACGCCTTGCGGCGGATTTTGAAAACATTGTTGCCATTAAAGAAGCGGCAGGCAATGTAGGGCAGGTTAACGAGCTGTTTACCGTACTGCCGGAGGACTTTACAATTTACAGCGGCGACGATATCGAACTGCTGCCGTTTATGTCCGTCGGCGCAACCGGCTTAATCAGCGTATTAAGCAACTGCGGCGGTGAAATACTGCAGGAGATTATGCAGGCTTATGAGGATGGACGCGTTAAGGAAGCTGCCCGCCTGAACACCAAAATGGTGCCGCTGGCCAAAGCCATGTTTATGGAAACGAACCCGATTCCGGTTAAAGCTGCTACCACAATGGTAACTGGCATTGACTGCGGCGACCCGCGCCTGCCGCTGACCCCGCTGGGAGCAGCGCATAAAGAGCAGCTGGCAGCCATGCTTAAAGAATACGGGCTGATGAAATAATGGCAAAGACAGCGTTAGTAATACAATGCGACATCGTCGCTAAAAAATGCGTGGGCTATGCCTGCATGAAAAGCTTTGAAACCCGCACCGGCAAGTTTGAAGGCGTGAAAGAAGGAGTGAACTACCTTACAACAACCTGCGGCGGCTGCTGCGGCATGGGCGTTGCAGCCAAGCTGGAGGACTTGAACCGTAAACTGAAACGCTGGGGCGACAGTAAGGACGATGTTACCGTTTACCTTGCCAGCTGCATCGTGTCGGATAACTACCACAACCCGCCCTGCCCGCATAAGGATTACATCAAACAGATTGTGGAGCGCAAGGGCTACAAAATGGTTTTGGGCACTTATATCTCGCAGACGGCGCAGAAAAAACGCGAAGCCGGTATTTATAAACCTATCGAATAATTTACAGGACCGTTCCGGAAGGGGCGGTCTTTTTATTTTATCCCCGGCAGGATTTTAACGAAAAAAATAGAATTTACTTAGGATAAAGGAGTGAGTAAAATGCGTTTGAAGGAATTTTTTGCCTGCTTGGCTTTATGTGCGTGTTTAATTTTGCCCGGCTTTAATGTGCAGGCGGCCGGTGTTACCAATTACGAAAGCTTTGTAAGTGCCGATTACTGGGTGCAGAACAACCCGGCGGGCGAGCAGCTTATTTTGGATGCGGCCGGTGTTAAGGCCTACAACAAACGTATTGTTGATAAATCACCTTCGGTTTACGATTTAGCGGCGTATCCGCAGGCCATGAGCGGCAGCACCGTTAAAAATTACTTAAGCAATTACGATATTTTAAACGACCCCTTGTTCCGCTTGGGCAAGGAGGTAAGCCAGAACTATAAAAACATTTTAATTAAGGAAACCAACGTGGATAAAATCCCGACGGACGTTAAGGTGCGCTACGGCGTTACCGTAAGGCGTGCCAACCTGCGTGCGCTGCCGACCAACGAAGGGCTGTTTTACTATGCCACCGACAATAATTTTGACGCTTTGCAGGAAACCGCCATTGCTCCGTGCGAGCCGTTAGTTATTTTGCACCAAAGCGCCAACGGCTTTTTCTATTATGTGCAGAGCTACAACTACCGCGGCTGGATAAGCCGTTTTGACGTTGCCATCTGCGGCCGTGACGCATGGTTGAAATATGTTGACCCGCAAAACTTTTTAGTGGTTACGGGGCAAAGCTTTAACGTAAAAGTGCCTGGCGAAAGCGTTTACTGCGACGAAGGCACGCGCCTGCAGTTAGTAACGGAAGGCAGCAGTATTTACACCGTTAAAATGCCGCTGCGTGCGCAAAACGGCACCTTGCAGGAAGTTAACAGCAATGTTGCCAAAAACGCGGCGCTGCACAAGGGCTACCTGCCTTATACCAGCAACAACATTTTACGCAGCGCGTTTAAATATTACGGCTCACCTTACGGGTGGGGCGGCATGCACAAAAGCGTGGACTGCTCCAGCCTTGTTGCCAATGCTTACCGCACCGTCGGCATCTTTTTGCCGCGCAACGCGGATGAACAGGAACTGACGGCAGGCGCAGCACAGAAGCTGACCGGCAAAACTTCTGCCCAGCGCATGGAGATTGTGAAGAATTTAATGCCGGGCGCATGCCTTTACATGGACGGGCACACCGTTATGTATGTCGGTACTTCCAATGACGTGCCGTATGTAATCCATTCGCTGGCAACACATTATACCGGCGGCGTTCGCAACACGGAAATGCGTGTGGTTGTAAGTGATTTGGCCTTACAGCGTGCCAGCGGCAACAGCTTTTTGGACGAGTTTAATACAGCAATGACTTTTAAATAAAAGAGGGACAATAATGAAAGACTATCAAAATTTGTTTGCGGTCAGGGAAAACAATCTGACTGCGGAAGAAATTACCGGTGCGGAAACGCTGGTGCTGCTTTTATGTAAGGACTGCATCCCGGCTTTGCCGAAGATGAATGCGCCGGAATACCTTGTTAAGGCAGTGGACGAACTGCTGAAAAAGAACGATAAACTGGCTGACTGCGGCAGTATGACGCATTTTGCCATGCTGGGCGCCGACGGTTTGCAGCAGGTTGTTATCAGCGGTTTTGGCGGCAAGGATGCCTGCAAGCCTAACGATTTGCGCAAGGCGGCAGGCGAAACCGCGCGCGTGCTGAAAAAACTTAAAACTGACAGTGCGCTGGTAATTGCGCCGATACTTTTAAATGCCGCGCGCCCGCATTACCTTTCCGCTTTGGTAGAAGGGCTGATTTTGGGCGGCTATGAATTTACCGAATGTAAGGGCAAGCCGGAAGCTGCCAAAGACATTAACTACACCGTTGTTACTAACGTAACGGATGCAGCCAAAGTTTGCAGCGACAGTTGCCTTGTAAGCGCCGGTGTTTGCCACGCACGCGATTTGGCGAACCGCCCCGGCAACCTGCTTACGCCGCTGGGCATGGCACAGGAAGCACAGGCGCTGGCTGAACGCTGCGGTATGGAATGCGAAGTGTTAGACGCCAGTGCCATGCGCGCTAAAGGCATGGGCGCAATACTTGCCGTTGGGCAGGGCAGCGTTAACCCGCCATACATGATAACGCTTAAATATAACGGTGCGGGCGATGCGCCTTACACAGCCTTTGTCGGCAAGGGTATTACCTTCGACAGCGGCGGTATTTCCATCAAGCCGGAAGCCAACATGGGCGAAATGAAGGACGATATGACCGGTGCAGCCGTTGTGCTTGGCACTATGCAGGCCATTGCGGATTTAAAATTGCCGTGCAACGTCATCGGTATTATGGCGTGCGCCGAAAATATGCCGTCCGGCAGTGCGCAGCGCCCAGGCGATATTGTAAAAGCCGCTAACGGCAAAACTATTGAAGTAATCAGCACCGACGCTGAAGGGCGCATGGTGCTGGCGGATGCAGTGTGGTATGCGTGCCGTCAGGGTGCGGTAAAAGTTATCGACATTGCCACGCTGACCGGCGGCGTTATTCGACATTGCCACGCTGACCGGCGGCGTTATCGTCGCATTGGGCAACGAAACGGCCGGTATTATCGGCAATAACGACGAACTGATTGCGCAGGTTATCGGCGCAGGCAAAAAAGCTGGTGAGATGTATCATCATCTGCCTTCGCTGCCGGAATGTAAGGAAGCGATTAAAAGCGACGTTGCCGATTTGCTGAACAGTGCCGGACGTGCGGCCAGCACCATTACCGGCGGCCTGTTCATCGGCGAATTTATCGACGAAGGCACGCCGTGGGCGCATCTCGATATCGGCGGCACGTCCACCGCAGAAAAAGCATCCGGCTTTAAGCCGAAGGGCTGCACCGCTTTTGGCGTGCGCACTTTTGTGAACATTGCAAAGGAATTATAAAATGCTGGTAGATTTACATACGCACAGCACTTTTTCGGACGGGCGCTATACGCCAACGCAGCTTGTAAAAATGGCCGCCGCGGCGGATATTAAACTGCTGGCGATTACCGACCATGATTCCGTGAACGGCATGGAAGAAGCCATGCAGGCAGCGCAAAGCTTGCCAAACGCTCCGCAGATTGTAAACGGCGTGGAGATGGGTTCGCAGGCGGGGGAATACAGCGTCCACATTTTGGGGTATAATATAGATATCCACAACGAAAAGTTGCTGAACAAAATACAGGAAATGCGCCATGCGCGCGAAACACGCCTGCACAGGATGCTTGATAAAATTGACGCGCTCGGTTACCATATAACTGTGGAGGACTGCGACCCTAAAAACAGGGCGGTCGGCAGGCCACATGTGGCAAAGGCGCTGGTGGCGGCAGGTTATTTTCAGTCCGTCGATGAGGCGTTTGAGGTTTTACTAAAACGCGGACGCCCGGGCTATGAGCCGCAGCCTAAATTATCGCCGGAGGAAGCCGTAAGCCTGCTGCACGAAGCGGGCGGCATTGCCGTTTTGGCGCACCCGGCGGAGATTGAAAATTTAAATTTGGTCAAC
>CASEGD010000092.1 GCA_949287345.1 uncultured Phascolarctobacterium sp.
GCACTTACAACGCCGGTAAGTTTAACCAGCGCGCCCAGCGCGATGATGTTGGCAAACAAAATTTTGCCAAGGCCTTCGCGTGCGCTGTGGGTAATCGGCAGTTCGTAAACTTTGCCGCCGAAATCTGGAACCTTGCTTACAAACAGGCTGTCTGTAATCAGCACGCTGTCTTTGTCAAGGTCGTGCGAATATTTATCGCAGGCGTCCTGGCTCATGGCAAGCAGCACGCCCGGTTTGGTTACTTTCGGGAAATGGATTGCTTCGTCAGAGATGATAACCTCCGATTTGGAAGCGCCGCCGCGTGCTTCAGGCCCGTAGGACTGGGACTGGATAGCAAGTTTGCCGTCCAGAAGTGCAGCTTCGGCTAAAATAATACCGGCAAGAATGAGGCCCTGGCCGCCGGTACCGGATAAACGAAATTCCTGTTTCATATTATTTACCTCCCTGCGCCATGGCAATCAATTCGTCATAAGCTTCAGTATATTCTTTGCGGCCTTCAACTTCATACAGCACGCCGATGGGGAATTTGCCTTCTTTCTTTTCTTCCGGCAGTTTGTCCCATGCTGCAACGGGTACTGCATGGTCGCGCTGCCACATCATCATTTCGGCAGGGCCGCCCATTTTGTTCTGGCGTCCGAAAGAAATCGGGCACGCGGATACAGCTTCAATCAGGCTGAAGCCTTTGTGCTGGATACCTTTAACGATAAGGTCGCTGAGCATCTGCGCATGGAAGGTGGTTGCACGGGCAACGAAGGTTGCGCCTGCTGCTCTTGCAAGCTCGGTCAGGTTAAAGTCAGGCTCAATCATGCCGTAAGGCGCGGTGGTTGCCTTGCTGCCGGTCGGGGTCATCGGGGAATACTGGCCGCCGGTCATGCCGTAAATGCTGTTGTTGTAAACTACAACGGTCAGGTCAATGTTGCGGCGGCAGGCGTGGATAAAATGGTTGCCGCCGATAGCGGTAGCGTCGCCGTCACCGGTAAGCACGATAACATTCAGCTTCGGGTCAGCCAGCTTAACGCCCGTTGCAAACGGGATAGCGCGGCCGTGAGCGGAATGTACGGTGTTAAAATCAAGATAGCCGGAAGCACGGCTGGAGCAGCCGATGCCGGAAATTACAGCAACGTCGTCTTTCGGTAAATCCAGCTTGGCGATGGCTTTAACCACGCAGCCGGTTACAACGCCATTGCCGCAGCCGGGGCACCAGATATGCGGCAAACGGCCCGGACGGAAATATTTATTGATCATTTCTTCCATATTCATAAATAGTTTCTCCTTTCCTTACAGGGCCGCCATAGCTTTTTTAACTTCTTCCAAAAGCTGGGCCGGAGTTGCAGGTTCGTTATCATATTTTGCGTACAGGCTTACGGTCACTTTGCCGTTAACCGCACGTTCAACTTCGTGTACATACTGGCCGCAGTTCAGCTCGTGTACCAAAATGCCTTTTACTTTGCCTGCCAGCTCTTTCATCTGTGCTTCGGCAAACGGCCAGATGGTTACGGGGCGTACAAGGCCGACTTTCAGGCCTTCCTTGCGTGCCATATCCACGGTTTCATAAGCGGTACGTGCGCCGCCGCCAAAGGCGACAACAGCAAATTCCGCATCTTCCATGCGATAATTTTCAACTTGTACGATGTCGTCAAGATTGTTTTCGATTTTAGCGCGCTGACGGTTGGTTGCTGCCAAAGTAGCTGCCGGAGTGCCTTTCGGGAAGCCGGTTTCGTCATGAACGAGGCCGGTTACATGCCAGCGGTAGCCGCTGCCAAACGCCGGCATAGCGGGAACAAGGCTTTCGTCTGTCGCATAAGCCTTGAAGTCTTCCGGTTTGCAGTCCGGCTGTTTGCGTTCTGCCTGCGGAAACTCGCTGTAATCGTCGGGCAGTTCAATTTTTTCGCGCATATGGCCGATAACTTCGTCCATCAAAAGGATTACCGGCACACGGTATTTTTCGCTCAGCGCATAAGCACGCAGAGTCAGTTCAAAGCATTCGGGAACGCTGGCCGGAGTCAGGGCAATCAGCCAGTGGTCGCCGTGGGTGCCCCAACGTGCCTGCATTAAATCACCCTGGGAAGGGCTGGTAGGCTGGCCGGTGGACGGCCCCACACGCTGTACGTTAACAATTACCAGAGGAATTTCGGCAGCGCAGGCATAACCGATGAGTTCCTGTTTTAAGGAAAAGCCCGGGCCGCTGGTTGCCGTCATAACCTTTTTGCCGGTTAAGGAAGCACCGATAACAGCGCCCATGGAGGCAATTTCATCCTCCATCTGAATGAATTTACCGCCAACCTGGGGCAGCTTTTCAGCAAGGGATTCCGCCACTTCCGTGGAAGGAGTAATGGGGTAACCCGCAAAGAATTTAACACCGGCTGCGATTGCGCCTTCAACAACAGCCTGGTTGCCTTGCAATAATAAAACTCTGGACATTACTTCTCATCTCCTTCTTTATGTACAAAAATGGCGTAATCCGGGCAGCGAAGCTCGCACTGGCCGCACTGAATGCAGTTTTCGGGCGCAACGGCTTCAATTTTTTCAAGTTCGTTTACCGCCAGAACTTTTTTGGGGCAAAACGCCGCGCAAATGCCGCAGCCTTTGCAGCGGTTGGTATAAATTTTTAAGCTCATTATTAAACCTCCTTTAGCCTGCCTCTTTTGAAAAATATTTTGTTGCTTTTTGAGCACACTACTTCTATTATCATTATAAATGATACAGTTTATTAGTCAAATTTATTTTTTGAATAAGCTGTAAAAATTTTTTGAATAGCGTATAAAATTGCAAGCCCCCGCAAAAAATGATATAATGATAAAAGTATATAAATATTTTTGAACGACTAATTTATGTTACGGAGGCTGCCATGACCGTCATCGACGCCACCCTGCCGAAAAAAGACCGTATACTGATTGCAGCGGAAGACGTGTTCTCGCGCCGCGGCTACACCAAAGCCACGCTTGACGAAATCATCGCCCTGGCCGATACCGGCAAAGGCACGCTGTATAAATATTTCGGCAATAAAGACAACCTGTTTTACACCTTAATAGAAGAAAAGCACAACAAGCTGATGGAAGACCTGCACGCCATAACGGCAGAAGCAGACGGTATCCGCAGCAAATTACAGGCTTACCTTAACTGCATGCTTGCTTTTTTGCGCAGCAACAAAGGCCTGTGGCTGATTGTGTGGTACGAACTGAACGCCGCGCATCAGGGCATCCACCCCGACTTTGACGAAAACGGCGATTGGGTTTTAACCTCGCTGTACGGCGAAGAAATTGCCAAAGAAGATGAAGCGCGTCTTTTGCGTTACTACAAAATTTTATGGGAAGAAATTTCCGTACTGGCCAAAATTTTACAGGACGGACAGGATAACGGTTATTTAAAATACACCAACTGCCCGGAAATTAAAACCGTCGCCACACCGGCGCATAAGCTGACTTCCGAAGCAATTTTCGGTGCTTATCATTTATTTGCTGGCATCGCCAACGGCGTGTTCCACGTTATCGATAACGACATGGACAACGGCGAACTGACCGCCATCATCGTCGATTACTTCTTAAACGGCCACGCGGCACAAAAAGTATAACTAAAACACAAATACCCCGCATTGAGCGAGGTATTTTTTTATTGTCCGTATTTTAAATGGCGTTCGGCGTATTCGTGGATGATGTAGTTGGTAAGTGCGTCGCAGTAGCGGTCCTGCTGCGGCTCGTCCATTTTGTCTTCAAAGGCAAAGCCGCCGTTGTAATAGTATGCCTTGCCGCCAAAATAGCCCAGCGCATAAGGCAAATCTACATAGCGCAAAAAGTCGCGCCCCATAAATTCGTCCGGTTTTGTAATGCCGGCCAGTGCCAGCAGCGTCGGCGCCAAATCAATCTGCGAGGCGTACTGTTCTTCATCCAGCAGCGCAAAAGGCGCTAAATTTTTGCCGACAAAAATCAGCGGTATCGGCGCAATGCTGCGGCGTGAGCGTTCATCCGTCACCAGTTCCATGTATTCACCGCCGGAATGCGGGTTATGGTCACTGGTAATGACAAACAGTGTGCGGTCATCCATCAGCCCGCGCCGTTCCGCTTCCTTAAAGAAGTTTTCAATCGTCAGGTTTACCCAGTACATGCCGCGCACGGTTACGTATTTGTTGTCGCGCACGCTCTCCGGCATATCGGCGTAAGCCGTGCCGTAGTAAGGATATGGCTGGTGCATGTCCAGTGTTTTAACCACCAGCAGCATTTTGTCGTTTTTGCCTTTTTCCAAAAGGTTCAGCGCTTCTTCATACAGCACGTCGTTGTGGTAGCCCCAGCCGCTTGCGCCGGTGTAGCCTGCGTCCTCAAGGTATTCCTTGGCGTAGTATTCGCTCATGCCAAACTGCGTGGGGTATTCGTGCAGCTCGTTGTTGTAGTAGTGGCTGCTGGCGTTCATAAATATGCCGCGCCACCCTTCCTGCTGCACGCTGCGGAAGATAGAAGGCTGACCATTACCCGGCAAATCGGCGTCGTAAATCAAGTGTGAACGGAAGGTTGCGTTAAGCCCTTGCGTTGTCGGCACGGCCGATGAATAATAATGGTCAAGGTGCGGGTTATTTTCCAAAAGTTTATCAAGGTACGGCGTGGCTTCCGCCGGAATATTTTCATTATAATAATGCATGTAGTCGCGGTGCACGGATTCCAGCACCAGCATCACGATTCTGTCGTAATGCGCTTTAAGCTGAGGCTGCTGCTCATCGGGGCGCAGAATGCCAAGCTCCTGCAAAACCTGCTCGTCCTTCACCGTCAGCGGGCGCTGCTCAATATGGCTGCGGCTGACGATTTTATCGGTATCGAACATCATCTTGCCCAAAAAGTTGACGTTCACCGGCGTTAAAAGCATATCGCGGTAGCTTTCGCGCGTTTTTTCGCTTTCAACCTCCGTCCACATGCCCATGTATTCCTTCATCACGTAGGCGTTAAGGTGCCCCATAAGCATGTAGCCAAGGTTTAAAATCAGCGAGAACGCTGCCACGCACAGCAGCGACCACACAAAGTTCGGTTTCTTTTTGGTAGGCTTGTTGACGCGAAACAGCAAAACCAAAGCAACCAGCCCCGCACTAATCAACGCCAGCTTAAACGCGCCAAGGCTTGTCAGCACGCCCTCAACGGCGTAGATATTTAAATTGGCAAACAGCACGCTCTGCACGTGCATGCTGGTCTGCCAAAAATAAAAGGCGTCAAAAATCATTATCACGGCCGATAAAAAATAAACGGCAAAATACACCGTTTTCATCGTCCGCCCCACCCATTTATGGTAGCACATGGCCGTTACCAGCACCACTAAAATGTTGTTGTTCAGCCCGGCCAGTATCGCCAGCGCAGTCACCACGCCGCCATCCAGCCTTAGCTGATTAACCATAAAGCCGGTTACGCCAAGGTACAAAACGCCCGACACCACAACGGGGAAGTAACGCTTCACCCTGTCGCGGATACGCGTGCGGCGCACTTCACCCTGTCGCGGATACGCGTGCGGCGCAAATATAACAGCCCTGCCACGCCCAAAAGCAGCAAATCACGCAAAAAGCTGCTGACAGCCGTGTACCAGAACTCCATTTCCGGGAAAGGCACTATGCTTCTGTAAAACTGCCACGATAAAAAATATTCCGCAGCAAAGGCGATGACCGCAAAGGCCAGCAGCCAGTAACGTTTTCTCATCTTCGCCCCGCCTTACGCCAAAAAGTTTACCGGCTCTGCCTGCATTTCAATCTGCATTTCAATCAAAAGCGGCGTTGCCGTCACCACGTCGCCGTCCAGTTCTGCCGGGAAGCCGTCCACATTGCACTCAATCGTAATGGTATGCGCCTTTTTAACAATAACGCCCGGTTCGCCTTCCAGCGATTCCATTAAAATCATGGCGGCGTATTTCAAAAAGTCGGCGCGCTTGCTGCCCGTAAACAGCGCCACGTCAAAATAATCGTTGGTAATGGCCGCGCCTTTAAACAAGCTGTAACGCCCCGCATAATAGCGGCTCTTGCCGATGATTACCGTCGATGCCTCGTACCACTCGGGGTCGCCGTCAAATTTAACGCGGAACTTGTAACGCCAGTTGCTTAATAAAAGCTCCTTGCGTACCAGCTCGCCGCTCTGCACAACGTAGGCAAAGGACGACAAAAAGCGTTTTTCAAGGCTCGACACGCTGTCAACAACCTTGGAATCAAAGCCGATGCCCGTCACCGTCAAAAACGGATGCCCGTTAGCCTTGCCGATGCGCACCGGTTTAACCCTGCCCCTGCGCACACGCTGCACCCAGCGCTGCGGGTCGGCAGGCAGATCAAACTCCTTGGCAACAAGGTTTACCGTGCCGCCCGGGAACACACTGATATAAGGCGTATAACCGTTGCGGTTCAGCTCGGCAATCATCGCGCGCAGCGTACCGTCGCCGCCGGCAACAATCACCCAGTCGTACTTTTCTTCTTTTATTTTATCCGCCCAGGCGGAAAGCTTTTTAAACTCTCGCAATTCCGTCAGTTCCACGCGGTTAGGCCCGATAATCGCCGTCAGGCGGCGTTTTAAATCAAGCACGCGCGAAAGCATGCTGACGAAAATCTGCTTGCCGGAATTAGGATTATAAATGATAACAACTTTTTTAAAATTTTTAATTTCAATGCCGTTGGTTTCCATTTTATCCTCACCTTAAAAAATCCATTTTTTGCGTGCCAGGTAGTTCCACACAACGACGATGCACGTCGCCGCAATTTTGGATACCAGCCCCGGCATGCCGAACATGCCAACAAAAAGATACATCAAAAGCAGGTTAAACAAAAGCCCCATGCC
>CASEGD010000093.1 GCA_949287345.1 uncultured Phascolarctobacterium sp.
ACCTGCCTTGGCGGCGCAATCCGCGACCCGCTTTCCGGACGTGCCTATGTATATCAGGCTATGCGCGTAACCGGCGCTGCCGACCCGCGCGTACCTGTTGAGGACACTCTGCCCGGCAAACTGCCGCAGCGCAAAATTACTATCGGCGCGGCAGCAGGCTACAGCTCTTACGGCAACCAGATCGGCCTTGCAACCGGCCATGTACAGGAATACTACCACGATAAATTTGTGGCTAAACGCATGGAAGTCGGCGCTGTTGTAGGCGCTGTGCCGCGTAACCTTGTTAAACGCGAAACTCCTGAACCGGGCGACCTTCTGGTACTGCTCGGCGGTAGAACGGGCCGTGATGGCTGCGGCGGCGCAACCGGTTCTTCCAAGGAACATACCGTTGATTCGCTGGCAAGCTGCGGCGCGGAAGTACAGAAAGGCAACCCGCCGACCGAACGCAAAATTCAGCGCCTGTTCCGTAATCCTGAAGTAACGCCGATGATTAAACGCTGCAACGACTACGGCGCAGGCGGCGTATCCGTTGCTAACGGCGAACTGGCCGACGGCATGGTTATCGACCTTGACAAAGTACCAAAAAAATACGAAGGCCTTGACGGCACCGAACTTGCAATTTCCGAATCGCAGGAACGTATGGCGCTTGTCATCGCCCCGGAAAATATTAAAAAATTTGTGGCTTTCGCCGATGAGGAAAACCTTGAAGCAACCGTTATCGGCGAAGTTACCGACAGCAGGCGCCTTGTAATGTTCTGGCGCGGCGATAAGATTGTTGACCTTTCCCGCGACTTTTTGAACACCAACGGCGTGGCACAGCATGCCGATGTTAAAGTTCTGGAAACCACCGGCGAATGCGTATTTGATAAAATCCCGGCAGAGGTTGCAGGCAAAGAACTGAAAGACGCATGGCTGGCAAACCTTGGACGTTTGAATGTTTGCAGCCAGAAAGGTTTGAGTGAACGCTTTGACAGCACCATCGGCCGTGGTACCGTGCTGATGCCGTTTGGTGGCAAAAAACAGCTTACTCCGTCCGAAGGTATGGTTGGACGCCTGCCCGTACTGCACGGCAAAACAACGGCAGCTTCCGTAATGGCTTGCGGCTATAATCCGGACGTTGCCTGCTGGAGCCCGTTCCACGGCGCAATGTACGCAGTTGTGGAATCCGTAACGCGCGCCGTTGCTTTGGGCGCTGACCCGTCCAAACTGCGCCTGACCTGTCAGGAATACTTCCCCAAACTGCATAATACTGAACTTTGGGGCCAGCCGTTTGCGGCACTGCTCGGCGCATTTACCACGCTAGACGCTTTGGAACTGCCTGCAATCGGCGGCAAGGACAGCATGAGCGGCACCTTTATGGATAAAACCGTTCCGCCGACGCTGGTATCTTTTGCGGTTGACGTTATCGACGGCGACAAAGCCGTATCGGCAGAATTCAAACAGGCTGGCAGCAAGGTAGTGTTCCTTTACTGCCCGCGCGATAATAGCGAAGTGCCCGACTTCGGCGTGCTGAAACAGAACCTGACCGCAGTGCATAACGCAATGCTGGCAGGCAAAATCAGCGCCGCCGCTGCCGTAAAAGAAGGCGGCATTGCAGCGCTTATTACAACCATGTGCCTTGGCAACAACCTTGGCTTTGAATTTATTAAACCTTACAACGACACCGACGGACTGTTTACTTTGCAGCCGGGTGGATTGGTGCTGGAACTTGCGGCAGGCATTGAACCGGAAGAACTGTTCGACGGACTTGACTACATGCTGCTTGGCCACACTGCAGAAAAACCGGTTATCGCTATCAACGACGACGTTATCGAAATTGCGGCTGCGTTTAAAGCATACAGCGCTCCGCTGGAAGGCATCTTCCCGTCCAGAACCGCGGATAAAGATGAAAAAGACATCGACATGCCGCTTTATAAGGCAGAACTGCCTTTGACCGCACCGGTAACCATTGCCAAACCGCGCGTATTCATTCCGGTATTCCCGGGCATCAACTGCGAATACGACAGCGCACGTGCGTTTGAGGACGCAGGAGCGGTTGCGGAAACCTTTATCGTGCGCAACCTTACCCCGCAGGCGGTAGAAGAATCCGTAGCGGCGATGGTAAAAATGATTGACAACGCGCAGATTGTAATGCTTCCGGGCGGCTTCAGCGCCGGCGACGAACCGGATGGCAGCGGCAAATTTATTGCCACCATGCTGCGCAACCCGCGCATTAAAGACGCTATCGAGCGTTTGCTTAACGACCACGACGGCCTGATGCTCGGCATCTGCAACGGCTTCCAGGCTCTGGTTAAACTTGGCCTTGTGCCTTACGGCGAAATCCGCGACATGACTGCTGAAAGCCCGACGCTGACCTTCAACAACATCGGCCGCCACGTATCGCAGATTGTAAGCACGCGCATAGTTTCCAATAAATCCCCGTGGTTCAGCTCCGTTGAACCGGGTGAAATTCATTCCGTTGCCGTATCCCACGGCGAAGGACGCTTCTATGCGTCGGAAGCAACGATTAAAGAACTGTTTGCCAACGGACAGGTGGCAACGCAGTACGTTGATGAAAACGGCAAACCGACCATGGCAATGCCGCATAACCCGAATGGCTCGCTGTACGCTATTGAAGGCATTACCAGCCCCGACGGCAGAATCCTCGGCAAAATGGGCCATACCGAACGCTTTGTGCCCGGCTTGTTCAAAAATATCAGCGGCAACAAAGACCAGAAAATCTTCATCAGCGGCGTAAATTATTTTAAATAATGCTTGAGTAACTTTTAATACCGTCTCTGCGCTATGCAGGGGCGGTATTGTTTTTTGTAATAAAGATTGTTAAAATAAATAAGTAAAAATGGCCGAAATCCAAAGGTTTATACTATTGCGGCAACTCAAAAATGCTGCGGCTCCTCCGATTCCGTCCGGGCTGCGCGCCGGACTCCCGGGGATTACAGCCTTAAATTTTGCCGCCGCAGTTTTTGTTAGTTGCTTTATAGTACAAGCCTTTGGATTTTTTACGCTTATAGTTAAATTTACAAAAAGGTAACGCTATGCAGCAAACAAATTTACTCCCATACAAACAAATACAGGGCGTTTATGTGCACATACCGTTTTGCAGGCAAAAGTGCTTATACTGCGATTTTAATTCTTATGCCGGTTTTGGCGCGGACGTAATGGCGGCATATGCTGGTGCCGTATGCCGTGAGATTGCCGGGCGCAGTAAAGATTTGCCGGTAAACGCCAATGTCAGCATTTATTTTGGCGGCGGCACGCCCAGCCTTTTGCCGGTGGATTGTATTGAACAGATTGTAAGTGCATTAAAGCAGTACGGCTACTGGCAGCAGCCGCGCGAAGCGAGCATCGAAGCTAACCCCGGCACTGTTGATTTGGCAAAATTAAAAGCGCTGCGGCAGATGGGCTTTGACCGCATCAGCTTTGGCGTGCAGAGCCTAAACGATGCCGAGCTGCGCGTGATTGGCCGCGCGCATAATGCGGCAGAGGCGTTGGAAGCCATTGACCTTGCCCAACAGGCCGGTTTTACGCGTATTAATGCCGATGTTATTTACGGTCTGCCCGGGCAGAACATGGCAAGCCTAAAAAATACCTTGCAGCAGCTTGCGGCGACCGGCATTGAGCATCTTTCCGTGTACGGCCTGATTGTGGAGGACGGCACGCCGCTGCAAAAGCTGGTGGACGCAGGCAAAATAATTTTGCCTGACGAGGACGAAGCTGCCGATATGTACGAATTTGTGCAGGCCTTTTTAAAGGCGCAGGGCTTTGAGCGGTACGAAATATCCAACTACGCCCGCGGAGGCGCATACAGCAAACATAATTTAGTATACTGGCATTATTACCCTTACGCTGCGTTCGGCGCAGGTGCGTGCGGTTTTAATGGCAACGCGCGTTTTACAGGCACGCCCGCCGTGCGTAATTATATAGAAGGAATTACAAACGGCAATCCGCTTTACGATGTTGAACAGCTTACGCCCGCCGTGCAGTTTGAGGAATTTATGTTCATGGGGCTGCGCAAAAAAAGCGGCGTTAATTTATTGGAAGCAAAAGAATGCTTCGGCGTGGACGTACGGCAAAAATACGGCGCGGAGCTTGCGCCTTTTATCGCCCGGGGGCTGATAAAAATTGATGAGGACGGGCATAACATCAGCCTGACGGAAGCAGGGATGGAAGTGGGCAACCAAATTTTTGAAATCTTTGTGACGGATTAAATTTTATTTAAAAAATATATAAAAACTTGTTGACAATCTCCATAGGCAGTGCTATTCTAATATCAAGATGTTAGCACTCTACAATAATGAGTGCTAACAATCCCTTCGGAGGTGGGGATATGTTAAACGAAAGAAAGAAGAAAATTCTGCAAATCATTATAGAAGATTACATTTCGACGGCGGAGCCGGTAGGCTCGCGCACCATTGCGCGCAAACATGATTTGGGTTTAAGCCCGGCAACAATCCGCAACGAAATGAGCGACCTGGAGCTTTTGGGATATCTCGAACAGCCTCACACTTCGGCAGGCCGCGTGCCTTCGGCGCAGGCTTACAGGTTTTACGTCGATTCGATGATTGAGCCTGATACGCTGGACGATAACGACCGCACCTTAATCAATACGCTGTACCATGAACAGCAGCGCAGTATCGACGATATCTTCCTTTCCACTGCCAAAATCCTCTCGCAGATGACGCATAACGTGTCGATGGTGCTGGCCAACCAACATTCGGTCAGCCGTTTCTGCTACTTAAAGTTTTTGCCGCTGGACAGCAACCACGCTATTTTGTGCATCGTTACCGACGACGGCAATGTAAACAACTGCGTGGTGGAAATACCAGCCGGTATGAGTGTTAAAGAGCTGGAATACATGGCAGGCCGCATTACGCGGATGCTGGAAGGCAAGGCCGTTACCGATATTGATAAGGACCTGCTGGAGGCAGTGCAGTCAGCGGTTAAGGATGACCGCCTGCTGCATTCTTCACTTCTGCACGTTCTGCGCCGCATGACGCGCCCCGAAAAGGAAACCTTCTTTATGGGCGGCACAAGGCAGCTGTTAAGCCAGCCGGAGTTCCGCGATATGGAAAAGGTTAAAAACCTTTTAGGCGTGCTGGAAGAAGAAAAGGTTGTGCGCAACATTTTAAAATCCGGCGAAGAAGGCGACGGGCTGCGCATAACGATTGGCAGCGAAAACAAATTTGAAGGCATTCAGGATTGCAGCATGGTGCAGGCAACCTACCGCTTAAACGGCAAAATAGTCGGTACAATGGCGGTGCTGGGGCCGACGCGCATGCAGTACGGCAAGGTAATTGCCGTTATGGATTATCTTCATAAATATCTGAAAACGATTTTAAATAATTAAGGAGGGTAAAGATGCAGGCAGAAGACATTAAAGCTACCCAAAACCCCGATACCGAAGCTGAACAGACCGAAGCGGCAAAA
>CASEGD010000094.1 GCA_949287345.1 uncultured Phascolarctobacterium sp.
AATTTTTGCCGTTTTTAGTCAAACATGCTTGCGTTAAGAAATCCGCCTAGCCGCGGAACTTTCTTGGTTCGTTCTTTGGTTACAAAGAATGAACATGAGTAAAAGAACTAAATTAGCAATATTAAACTACCTGCAAAGACGAAAAAGTAAATGAGGTAATAAATATGAACACAGAATTAAGCCCCAAATTCTTAAACCAAATCTGCGGCAACGCCGAATCCGAATTTTGTTTATATAATCCCCGCAGCAAAAGCGGAATCCAGACATGGGAAATAAAGGTAAGAAACACCGATAACACCCGTAAAATTATTGTCGTGCGCGATTACGGCTATAAAATCGACCACGAAGAAATACAAATCAATCCCTTTAAAACCCGCGCAGAACGCAACGCCGAAATATTACGCTTATATAAGGAAGAAGGAATATCCCAAATTTTCCTCGGCAATTTGTTCAACATCAGCCAGCCGTCGGTATCACTAATCGTGAACGGAAAATAAAAAATAAAGCGCATTTCTGTATTTGCAGAACTGCGCTTTTTGTATCTTTACACGTTTATATTTTCTGTTGGCTATGCCCTCGGAAAAGAGAAGTCCAATAAAAGCAGGTAAACCGCCACAGCCCTTCGAAAGATTGTGACGGTTTACTAAACCAAAATCTTATTTAAGGCTGACCGTCTATCGGCAGCCTTTTGTATTTCTATAATTATTATAACAAACAAAACCGAAAAGTCAAACCGGTTTTATAGCATAAGCATTGCGCTTTTTTATTTGTTGTTGGCAGGATTTTAAAATTTGGCGGCGAAATGTTCAATCAAACGATTAAATCAAATGATTGATTGAAAGAAGGATAAAATTATGAACGGCGAAGCAGGCAAAAGAGAAAAACTTATCCGCGCGGCGCTGGAGCTTTTTGCCGAAGACGGCTACGATAAAGTAAGCATCAGGCAGATTGCCGCTGCGGCAGGTGTTAACAGTTCAATGATTTCATATTATTTTAACGGCAAAAGCGGTTTGTACGAGGCGATTGTCAAAGAGCTTCTGCAAAATTTTGACAGCTTTATCGGCAGCGTGCGGGCGGAAGAAGTTGAACCGCGCGAAGGCTTGCGCCTGTATGTGCAGACCATCAGCAGGCTGTATGCCAAATACCCGCCGTCGTTTGTCAAGCTGGTGTACCGCGAGCTTTTGAACCCTTCAGAAATTTTTGAGCAGGTTGCGGTAGGACGGTTCAGGCAAAACTTCAGCGTGCTGCTGAATTTAATTGAACGCGGCAAGGCGCAGGGGTTGTTCCGCACCGATTTGGACAGCGGCAAAATGCTGATGATGTTTATTTCGTCCATCAGCCTGTACTTTTTGGCGCGGCCGATTTACACAAAAATTATCGAACAGGATGATACCTTTACGCAGGCGTATTTAGAGCAGGCGGTTGAAGTGTTGATGCGCGGAATTGAGGTGGCGCATGATGAATAAACGCAAAATTATCGCCGCTCTGGCAGTTGTGGTTTTGCTGCTGGCGGCGACTGGCTACAAATTATTTTTGCAGCGTCAGGCTGATGAAGTTTTAACCGGCACGGTTGAAGCGACCAAAGCCGATATTGCCCCGCGCATTGGCGGATATCTGCGTGTGCGCACTGTTAAAGAGGGCGACAAGCTGCGTAAGGGAGAGCTGGCGGCGCAGATTGACACGCGCGATTTGGAGGCGCAGCTGGCGGAAAGCAGGGCGGCGTATGCCAAAGCGCAGTCGCAGCTTGTGGATTTGGTTAAGGGCGCGCGCCCGCAGGAGCTGCGCGAGGCGGAAGCCAAAACTATGGCGGCGCAGAGTGTTTACGAACAGACGCACGCAGACCGCCTGCGTTACGAAAAATTGTACGCCGACGGTGCGGTAGCGCGCCAGCAATATGACAAGGCTTTGGCTGATGATTTGGTGGCGGCCAATAATTTAGCAGCCGCGCGCGAGGCGGAAGCTTTGCTTTTGGCAGGCAGCCGTGTGGACGAGATTGAGGCGCAGCGCGCCGAAGTAAAACGCACGGAAGCGGCTGTGGAAGCAGCGGAGATAAATTTAAACGATGCTTCGCTGTACAGCCCGGTTGACGGCGTGGTGTTAAGCAAAAATTACGAGGTTGGCGAATACGTCGCTGCCGGAAGCGCGGTGCTGACCGTTGCCGATTTGAATGACTGCTGGGTGCGCGTGTACGTGCCTTCGGACATGCTGGGCAGCATTAAAATCGGGCAGGAATGTGATGTGAACATCGACGCTTATCCGGACAGGACTTTTACGGGTAAAATTACGGAAATCAGCGACAGCGCGGAATATACGCCGCGGCAGAGCATTACCAAACGCGAGCGCGCCAATTTGGTGTTTGCGGTTAAGGTGGCGCTGCCGAACGAGGAGGGCATCTTTAAGCCGGGCATGGTGGCGGATGTTAGCTTGTAATGATGGAATACGCGATTGAAACAAGGGATTTAACCTGCAAATTCGGCAATTTTACCGCCGTAGATAAATTAAATATCCGTGTGGCGCCGGGGCAGATTTATGGCTTTTTAGGTTCGAACGGAAGCGGCAAATCGACCAGTATCCGCATGTTGTGCGGATTATTGAAACCTGCGGCAGGCAGCGGCACGGTGCTGGGCTACGATGTTGAAACGCAGGCGGAAAAAATTAAGGAACACATTGGCTATATGTCGCAAAAGTTCAGTTTGTATCTGGATTTGACGGTGTTTGAGAACCTTGATTTTTACGCCGGTATGTACGGGCTGCGCGGTGCGGAAAAGCTTGCGCGTGTGAACGAAATGATTACGGAAATGCAGCTTGAAGATAAACGCGATGCGCTTTCGGCGACGCTTTCCGGCGGGCTTAAGCAGCGCCTTGCTTTGGCGTGCGCTATTTTGCACAAGCCGCGCCTGCTGTTTCTGGACGAGCCGACGAGCGCGGTTGACCCTATCTCGCGCCGCAGCTTCTGGCAGATTATCCACGGTTTGGCACTGGGCGGCACGACGATGGTGGTAACAACGCATTTTATGGAAGAAGCGGAACACTGCGATGAAATGGTATTCCTTGACGCGGGCAAAATGGTGGCGCAGGGCAGCCCCAAAGCGCTGAAGGACAGCATTAAGGAAGTGCTGGTAAGCATTGCCAGCGACGATTCCATTAAGCTGCGTGGAGAAATACAGCAAAGTGTTCCGGTGCTTGATGCCTATATTTTCGGGCGCGAGCTGCGGCTTTTAATGCGGCGTGAAGATTTAGGCGCGCTGGCGGGCTATGCTTACAATGTTATTGAACCGAGCATGGAGGACGTTTTTTCGTACTATCTTGATAAACGGAAAGGCGGTGGCGGTGTATGAACAGGCTGCTGGCGCTTTTAAAAAAAGAATTTATCCAGATGCGGCGCGACAAGTTATCGCTGGGCATTATGCTCTTCATGCCCGTTATGCAGCTGATAATTTTCGGCTTTGCCATCAACACGGACGTTAAGCATTTAAAAACGGCGGTGTTCGACCAGTCGCTGACGCAGGAGAGCCGCGAGCTTTTGACGGGCTTTACCGCCAGCGAGTATTTTGACATTGAATTTGTTGAAGACAGCTTTGACGATGTTAATTACCGGCTGGACAGCGGCGACGCCAAGGTCGGCATTATCATACCGCCTGATTTGGACAGCAATCTGGAGCATAACCGCCCCACGCCCATACAGGTGCTGGTGGATGCTACCGATTCGCAGTCGGCGGCATCGGCAATCAGCGCGGCTCAGTCCATCGGCATGTTAAAATCGCAGGAGGCGCGGGCTGAAAAAAGCGGTTTGCACGGCACACCGCCAAATTTGTATGACGTGCGTGTGCGCGCCTGGTACAACCAGGATTTTGTAACGGCGTTTTACATGGTGCCGGGTCTGATGGGCACAATTTTAACGCTTACAATGGTAATGATAACATCCATGGCGATTGTGCGCGAGCGCGAAACCGGCACGTTGGAGCAGCTGATGGTAACGCCGCTGAAAACATGGGAGCTGATGCTCGGCAAAATCATTCCTTATATTTTTGTCGGCTATGTGCAGATAACGGTGGCGCTGATGGTGGGTCTGTTTGTGTTTGACGTGCCCGTACGCGGCAGTTTGCTGCTCTTGTATGTGCTGTCGCTGTTTTTCATCGTTGCGTCGCTGACGCTGGGCGTTTTAATATCAAGCTATGCGCGCACGCAGATACAGGCAATGGAAATGTCGTTTTTCGTCATCCTGCCCAGTATTATGCTGTCGGGCTTCGTGTTTCCGCGCGAATCCATGCCGCAGATTTTTTACTGGCTGGGCGACGTGCTGCCGCTGACATATTACCTGCAAATTCTGCGCGGCATCTTTTTAAAGGGCAACGGGCTGGCATTTTTGTGGGGGCAGGTAGCGGCGCTTTTGGTGTTTATCCTGCTGACGCTGGGGCTGAGCATTAAAAAATTTGTGAAAAAACTGAACTGAAATTATTAAAAGACCCTTCGGTATGTTATAATTTACTTATGTAAACAAAACGTATCCGGAGGGTTTATGAATATAGGAGCAAGGCTTGAAGCAGTGGCAAAACTGGTGCCGCAGGGCTGCGTGCTGGCGGATATCGGCACCGACCACGCGTATTTGCCGGTGTGGCTGCTGCAAAAAGGGCAAATTAAAGCCGCCGTTGCGGCGGATATTGCGGCAGGGCCGTGCCGTGCGGCGCAGACCAATACCGGCATGTATGGCCTGCGCGATAAAATTGAAGTGCGCATGGGCAGCGGGCTGACGGTGTTAAAACCGGGCGAAGCTGACGGCGCCGTTATTGCCGGAATGGGCGGCAGTACGATTGTTGAAATTTTGAAGGAAGCGCCCGAAGTTGCGGCGGCGCTGAAATTTTTAATTGTGCAGCCTATGGCTGGCGCTGCTGGCTTGCGCAAATGGGTGTGCCAAAACGGCTGGCGCATTGCGGACGAAGCGCTGGCAGAAGAACCGCAGCATCTGTACGAAATTATTTTGCTGGAGCACGGCGAAGAAACTGCGCACAGCGATTTGGAATATGAAATCGGCCCAAGGCTGCTGGAAAAACGCCCGCCGCTTTTGGCAAAGCATTTGGCAAAACTGCAAAACGCTTATAAGCACACGCTGGACAGCATGGCAAAAAGCGCGCAGGCACAGCAAAGCGAAAAATATAAAAAATTACAGGAGCTTTATGCCGGATTGGAGGAATTGAGGCATGAGTGCGGTTGTAAATGACAT
>CASEGD010000095.1 GCA_949287345.1 uncultured Phascolarctobacterium sp.
GTACCATGAGGATATACGCGGCAGTATCGCCCATGCTACAATGCTGGCAAAATGCGGAATCATTCCCGAAGAAGACGCGAAAAAAATTGTTGCCGGTTTGCAGGATATTTTAAAGGATATCGAAGAAGGCAACTTTGAATTTGATATTGCGCTGGAAGATATTCACATGAATGTCGAAGCGCGTTTGACAGAACGCATCGGCGCTGCCGGTGCAAGGCTGCACACTGCGCGCAGCCGCAACGACCAGGTTGCGCTGGACATGCACATGTACATGAAGCGCGAGGTTGTGGAAATTGCCGAACTTTTGGTGCAGTTTGAAGAAGCGCTTTTAACCGTTGCCAAAAAGCACGACAAAACCTTAATGCCGGGTTACACCCATTTGCAGCGCGCACAGCCGATTACCTTTGCACATCACCTGCTGGCATATTTTAACATGCTGCAGCGCGATTTCCGCCGCCTGCTCGGCGTGTGGGAAGGTGCGGACATCATGCCGCTGGGCGCCGGTGCCATTGCCGGTACTACTTTCCCGATTGACCGCTTCTTTGTAGCGGAACAGCTTAATTTCGGCAGCGTGTATGCCAACAGCATGGACGCCGTTAGTGACAGGGACTATATCATTGAGTTCCTCAGCTTTGCGGCGACGCTGATGATGCACATGAGCCGTCTGAGCGAGGAGTTCTGCCTGTGGAGCAGCACGGAATTCGGATTTATCGAACTGGACGACGCTTTTGCAACCGGTTCTTCCATGATGCCGCAGAAGAAAAATCCGGATATTTCCGAGCTTGTACGCGGCAAAACCGGCCGTGTTTACGGTCATTTAATGGCGATGCTGACTACGGCCAAAGGCCTGCCCTTAACTTACAACAAGGATTTGCAGGAGGACAAGGAAGGCTTCTTTGATGCCATTGATACCTTGAAATTCAGCCTTGCGGTTTACAGCGACATGATTAAAACCATGACGGTTAATGTTGACCGCATGCGCGAAGCTGTCAGCAAGGACTTTTCCAACGCGACGGATTTGGCGGATTACCTTGTACGCAAAGGCCTGCCGTTCCGCATGGCGCATGAAGTTGTCGGCAAATGCGTGGCTTATGCTATCGGCGAAGGCAAATTCCTGCCGGAAATTTCGCTGGACGAATACAAAAAATTCAGCGATTTGTTTGAAGCAGATTTGCTGGACGCACTGAAACCGGAAAACTGCGTGGCTGCCCGTACCTCTTACGGCGGACCGGCGTTTACCGAAAATGACAAGCAGTTTGTCCGCGGCGATGAAGTTATCGCGGCGCAAAAAGCCAAAGTTGAAGAATTAAAACAAAAATTATAATTGCCAATAAAAAAGAGGCGGTTCGTTATGAACCGTCTCTTTTGCTGTATAAGCGCTTATTTTTTCAGCAATGCTTTTAATTCTTTTACTTTTTCCGCAAATTTTTGCAGCGTTACGGCAACCGGCTGCGGCGTTGTTAAATCCACACCGGCGTTTTTTAAAATGTTCAGCGAATAATCGCTGCCGCCGGCTTTTAAGAAGCCGAGGTATTTATCAACAGCACCGGGCTTGCCGCTTAAGATGCTTGCGGCAAAGGCTGTCGCCGCGCTGTAACCGGTGGCGTATTTGTAAACGTAAAACGGTGTATAAAAATGCGGTATACGCGACCATTCGCTGGCCAGTTCCTTATCAACCGTAAGGGCAGGGCCGTAATAGGTTTTGTTGCTTTCCAGCCAGTAGTTTTCCAGCGTTTCGGCTTGCAGGCTGCGCCCAGCGTCAATTTCGCCGTGGGTGAACAGTTCAAATTCAGCAAACTGTACCTGGCGGTAAACGGTGGTGCGCACTGCTTCCAAAAACTGGTTGATGAGGTAAATTTTCTGTTCATTGGTGGCGTGCGCCAGCGTATGCTCCAACAGTAAAATTTCGTTGGTGGTGCTGGCAACTTCGGCGCAGAAAATGGAGTAATCGCTGTTGACATAGGTTTGCGCCTTGTTGGCAAGGTAGCTGTGCATGGCGTGCCCCATCTCGTGCGCAATGGTGGAAATGCTGTTGTAGCGCGGCTGATAG
Source organism: uncultured Phascolarctobacterium sp. (assembly GCA_949287345.1). Taxonomy (GTDB): domain Bacteria; phylum Bacillota; class Negativicutes; order Acidaminococcales; family Acidaminococcaceae; genus Fusicatenibacter_A. The sequence continues at coordinate 2,051 of CASEGD010000095.1, forward strand.
TTAAGCAGCACGTAAGGGTGTACGCCGTAAATGCCCCACGAATAAGCGCCGCTGCGTTTGCTTTTGTTTTCGTAAATATCAATCCAGCGGCTGGCAAAGGCGTGTTTCAAAGTATCAATATAATCGCTGCCCAGCGGTGCCAGCGCTTCGGTTACGCGCGCGCAGGCTTCGTCAAAGGTGCAGGCAAAACTTTCGCCTGCGGCGGACAGCGGCATGTAAATATCGTAAGGGTGCAGTTCATCAAAGCCGAGCGCCGATTTTTTCAGCGCCATGTATTCGTGCAGCGGCTGTAAATTGTCGTGTACGGTTTTAATCAGCCCGTGGTAAAGTTCGGTCGGTATGTTATCTTCGGCGAGGCTGGCTTCCAGCGTATTGTTGTATTTGTGTGCCGTTGCGTAAAAGCGGCTGACACGGCACTGACCGGTAAGCGTGTTTGCTAGCGTGTTGCGGTAGTTGTGGTAAGTACCCATCAGCGTGCGGAACGAGTTCTGGCGCAGCGTGCGGTCGGGGCTGGTCATGTTCAGCAGGTAATTGCCTTCGCTGACGGTGGCAGGGTTGCCGCTGCCGTCGGTGATGGGCGGAAATTGCACATCGGCGCTGACCAGGCTGCGGAAGATAGCAGCAGGTGCTGACGCCGCAAGGCTGGCCTGCGAGAGCAGCGCTTCCTGTTCCTGCGGCAGCACATGCGGTGCAAGGCGCAGCAGATTGCTCAAATAAAATTTAAATTCGGCAAAATCGGCTTCATCAATAAAGCCCTGAATAAAATCGTGCGGCAGCGCTAAAATTTCCGGTTCTACAAAGGAGACGGAGTTGTTAAATTCTGCCAGCAGGCTTTCGGCGCGGCCGGATAACGCCTGAAACTGCGGGTCGGCATTGTCGGTATCCAGCTGTAATCTTGCGTAAGCATAAATTTTTGAAATTTCTTCCGATAAAGCAGACTGTTTTTGCAGCGCTTCCAAAAGACCGGTTTTGGTATTCAGTTTGCCCTGCAAAGCGGCAAAATCTTTCAAAGCATCCTGAAAATTTTCTGCGGCAGCCTGCCACGCGTCCGGACCTGCGTATAAATCGTCAATTTTCCATTTATAAATGTCGTTTATATCTTTTCTGGCAACATTGCTGCCATGCGCGGGAATATTTTGCGTCATTTTTCAATCACTCCTTGCAAAAATCTTCATACTCCATTATTATAACACAGGAGAGAAATTATAGTCAGAGGCGGTCAACATGAAAATAATTTTAACGGCCATCGGCAGCAAATACATTCACACGGCGCTGGGACTGCGCAGCATATGCGCTTACGCCAAGGCGCAGGGCATTGAAACAGAACTTATCGAAGACAGCGCACAGACGCCGCTGTTATCCGTGCTGGCGGAAATAACGGCGCAGGAGCCTGACATCGTCGGTCTTTCGGTGCACATCTGGAACAAAAACTACGTTTACAGCCTTATCCGCCTGCTGCGCAAGGTTATGCCGCAGGTGAAAATCGCCGCGGGCGGGCCGGAGGTTTCGTTTGACCCGCAGCGCATTTTTTGCGAGTGCCCGCAGATTGATTACATTATTATGGGCGAGGGCGAAGAAACTTTTGTTAAGCTGGTGCGCGCTTTGGCGGATGGCGGCGAAGTGCCGGAGCATGTGGCTTACCAAAAAGACGGCAAAGTTATCGCAAACGGCGGCACGACGGTGGTCAGTGATTTGGACGTTCTTGAGTTTCCGTATCCCGATTTGGCGGAGGTGGTCGCCGCTAAAAAAATCGTTTATTACGAATGTACGCGCGGCTGCCCGTTTAACTGCTCTTACTGCCTTTCGGGGATATCGCGCAATGTGCGCAAACGCAGCCTGGCAAAAGTTTATGCTGATATGGACAGGCTGATTGCCGCTAAAGTGCCGCTGGTAAAATTTGTTGACCGCACCTACAACCTTGACGAAAATTATTTTTTGCCCATCATGCAGCATTTAGCGCAGGCTGATACCGACGCTACTTTTCATTTTGAAATCAAAGCAGATTTGCTGAGTGAAAAAGTGCTGCAATTTTTGGAAACCGTGCCGAAAGGACGCTTTCAGTTTGAAATCGGTGTGCAGACGACCAATGCGCCGACGCTGGCAGCGATTAACCGCCGCGACGACTGGCAGAAGCTGACGGCAAATGTTACGCGGCTTTTGCACAGCGGCAATATCCATCTGCACTTGGATTTAATCGCCGGGCTGCCGTATGAAGGAGCGGCTGAATTTGAAAAATCCTTTAACGACGTGTACGGTTTGCAGCCGCATATGCTGCAGCTGGGCTTTTTAAAAGTTCTGCCCGGCACGAAGATGGAGCAGCAGCGCGATGAGCACGGGCTTATCTACATGGACGAGCCGCCGTATGAGATTCTGGCGACCAAATACATCAATTATAAGGAACTGCGCTTTTTGAAAGTGCTGGAAGATGTGTTTGACCATACCTATAACAGCGGCCGCTTTGTACATACGCTGGCATATTTGACGGCGGCAGAGGGCAGTGCGTTCCGTTTCTACACAAAATTTGCGCAGTGGTGGCAGGCGCGCGGCGAATATCCGCTGGGGCATAACGTGCGCGGCGTAACGAAATTGTTGTATGAATTTGCGCAGGAATGTTATGCTGAAGATTTTGCCATAATCGGCGAGCTGCTGCGTTTTGACGTATTGTTGTATCAGCCGGGCTGGAAGCCTGCGTTTTTAAAATGGCATACGGACGAGCTGAATGAAAAAGTAATGGCGTTCTGGCGCGATGCGGAACGTGTGCGCCACTATGTGCCGGACTATAATTTTGCCACCTGGCGGCAGATACAGAAAAATTATACGATAGAATATTTTGATTGCGACCCGTTGGGTGACGGTGCGGCATACTATCTATTTGTTTATAATAATGAAGTGCAGGCTATAAAACTGACGGATTTTGAAAATTAATGCAAAAAACAGCTGAAATAGTGTTGACATAACCATGCATAGATGCTATTATAATAAAGCTGTTTGGCTAAAGCGGCTTGGACAGGGAAGTTAAGCAAAAAAACTTTTGCAAAAAAAGTAAAAAACAGCTTGACACCGTCACCTAAAAGTGCTAATATATACAAGTCGCCGGAAAACGGCAGCACCTTGAAAACTGAACAAGAACCAAGTTAAAAGCGAATGTGCGGGCGAGTTTCC
>CASEGD010000096.1 GCA_949287345.1 uncultured Phascolarctobacterium sp.
TTTGCAGTTTTCTTTGCTGCCGTTTCTTCTTTTTTATCGCCGCCGCAGCCGCCAAGTACGCCCGCAGCCATAGTCAAAGCCAATGCCGCAGCCAGGGCACGCATTTTTTTGGATAACATCATTATCAGTTCAGTCCTTCCCTATGGTAAACTTTTGCATTTAATGCGGTTATTTTACAACTTCCGCATTTTGCAGCACGTCCTGCGGGATGGTTATGCCAAGGCGTTTTGCGCCCGCTTCGTTAACGACGGTTTTAAACTGCTTCTGAGTCTGAATTGCCATCTCTGCCGGTTTGGCTTCGCCTTTTAAAATTTGAGCTGCCATCTCGCCGGTTTCCTTACCCAGCTGGTAGTAATCAATACCCAGCGTTGCAAGACCGCCCGCCTTTACCTGGCCTTCTTCGCCGCAGATAACCGCAAGCCCTGCGTTATCCGTAACGGAAACCAAAGTCGGAATAGAAGATGCAAGAACATTGTCAGTAGGCACGTAAACCACGTCAACCTTCCCTACAAGGCTCTGCGCTGCCTGCTGAATATCGTTTACCGTAGAAACCGTTGCTTCCACAACATTGACGCCCCGTTCAGCAGCCGCTTTTTTCATAATTTCAACCTGCATTTGAGAATTTACTTCGCTGGAGCAATAAATAGTACCGATGGTTTTAGCGTCAGGCACAATCTTAAGCAGCAAATCAACCTGTTCCTTAATCGGGTTCATATCGCTGGTGCCGGTAACGTTAGCGCCCGGTTTTTCATTGCTTACAACAAGTTTGGCCGCTTCATAATCCGTAACAGCGGTTGCCACAATGGGGATATCCTTCGTGGCGTTGGCCATAACCTGCGCTGCCGGTGTCGCGATAGCACAAATTAAGTCCACCTTGTTGTTGACAAAACGGTGGGCAATGTTCTGTAAATTGCTCTGGTCTGCCTGCGCGTTCTGTCTGTCGAAAGCAATATTCTCGTTTTCTTTGAAGCCTTTATCCGCCAGGCCGTCTACAAAGCCTTTGTTGGCGGCGTCAAGCGCACTGTGTTCTACCAGTTGTACAATGCCTACGTTTAACTGCGCTTTACTTCCTGCTTCCTGTTTTTCGCCGCCGCAACCCGCCAGAAGCCCCAATGCCAAAAGCAAGGCTGCGCCTGCAGCAAATTTTTTCAAACTTCTTTTTTTCATAATATCCATCCTTCCATTCTGCAAAATACCCCTCAACAAAAAACAATACTACTATTTTATCATCTATTTTACCATTTATCCGCGTAAAAAACAAACTCCATTAAACAAATTTTTTAAATTTTCTGCCAATTAGTGGGCGATTGTATACGTTTTGAGGACAATTCTATAAAAATAGCCCTTCAAAATAAATTTGATACAGATTGACAGCTTTTTATTTATCCTGCATAATAGAAAAGCCATGACTCTTTCCGGCTGGAAGGAGGTGCACAATTGAGTGATAGTTTCTATTCTTTCATTATATCTGTCGCAGCAAGTATAGCCGGCTACTATATTTGCAAGTGGCTGGACAGATATATGTAATCACGGTCAGCACATAAAAAACCCGGGAGCGGCCACTCCCGGGTTTTTCTTTTGATGTGCACAATTGGGCGACATCTTTTCTATTCCTTCTTCGTGCTTTTATTATAGCACGGGTTATTTAGAAAAGCAAACATTAAAAACTTTGTGTTTTCATCCCTGCAATACTTTGCGGGCTATGTCTTCGGTTACGATGAGGTGCGTTACAAGGCCGGTGCGCAATGCGCCAAGCACGGCTTTGCTGCCCGCCGTCAGCCCGATGGCTATTACTTTTGGCGTTTGCCCCAGCGTTTTCAGCGGTATGCGCACGGCAAAGTCGCCTGCGCCGCTGATAAATTCGCCGCGTACATTAAAATAGTACGATAAGAGACTGCCAACTGCCTGCTGGCGTTCCAGCGCGTCCTCAAAACGCAGCGCCGTTGCTTCGTCCGGCACGCTCGGATAAGCACGTATTTCTGCCAGCGCCGCCGTCGCTGTCTGCCACAGCTGCGCCGCCTGCTTAAAGTTTTCCGTGCTTTCAACGGCGTCGCGTGCCTCGCTGCTGTCGGGGAAGGCTTCCACATCCAGCCAGAAGGCTTCGCGCCCGCTGCCAGCCAGAAGCTGCGACAGTTCGTTTACACGGTAACCGCGGTTAGGTATCGCCGTTTTGCCGATAAGCGGAAAAATTTTGCCAATGCCCTTCATGCCGCCGTCCAATGCCATTTTGGCAGCCACTTCGCCAAGCGTGTAGCCCCAGCCAAGTCCGACGGCTTTTTCGCTGCGCAGCACTTCTTCCAGATACACGGCGCTGTGGCGCAAAAGTTCATCACGCGGGGCGTTGGGCAGAACAATGCCGCCTTTAATGCCAAAACGCTGCCCCAAAAGTTTTAACAGTTCTGCATCGCCTGCAGCCGGTGGACGGATTTCGATATGGACAATGCCTGCTTCGCGCGCGTGCGCCAGCATTTTGCTGACCTGCGGGCGCGATACGCCGATTTTTGCCGCCACTTGTGCCTGCGTCAGCCCGTCTTCATAATAAAGGCGCGCCACCTGCACCAGTGCGGCAAGTTCTTTATCGGTCAGCAATTATTTTACTTCTTCCATTAATTCCATCAAAATGCCGTCCTTCATGATAAAGGCGATGCGGGTATGTTCGTCTGCCATCCACGGTTCTACAACCACACGGTTGGCTTTCAGCTGCTCATCCATGTCGTCTACCATAAAGGCAACGTGTACCATGGTTTGCAGTTCCTGCGGCAGCGGGGTGTCTTTTTCAAAGCGCAGGTATTCAATGCCGAACTCATTGGTTTCAGGCGGCACGATATGCGTTTTAATGCCTTCGGCGTAAATGCTGCCTTCCATTACTTTATCGGTCGGTACACCAACGTGTACATATTTTTTCATCCGTCAGTCCTCCTTCATCAGCTGGTAAGCTTTATAGGCTTCTTCAGGTTTGGCACCTTCGTGGATAACCATGCGGATAGCCTTCAGCATGGCAACCGGGCTTTCGGCCTGCAGTACGTTACGACCCATGTCTACGCCGGCAGCGCCCTCGCTGATGGCACGGTAAGCCATTTGCAGCGCGTCAAGCTCCGGCACTTTTTTGCCGCCCGCGATAACGATAGGTACCGGGCAGGCTGCGGTAATCTGCTCAAAGTTTTCGCAGTAGTAGGTTTTAATAATATGCGCGCCGAGCTCTGAAAGCAGGCGGGTTGCCAGTGCAAAGTAGCGCGTGGTGCGTTCCATTTCCTTGCCGACGGCAACAACGCCCAGCACGGGGATGCCGTAACGCTCGCCTGCATCGACGGTGCGCACTAAATTGTTCAGCGAACCAAGCTCGCCGTCCGCACCGACAAAGCACTGCACCGCCATGCAGGAGGCGTTCATGCGGATAGCGTCTTCAATACCGACGCCGATAACGCCGTGGCTCATGTCATTCTTTAGTACGGAATTATCAGCCGTGCAGCGCAGGGCAATCGCCTTGCGGCAATCGGGCGGTACGCAGGCACGCAGCGCGCCGCGCGTCGCCATCAGGCAGTCCGCATATTCCATCAGCTGCGGAATCACCAGGTCAAGTCGTTCCAATCCGGCGGTGCTGCCCATAATATAGCCGTGGTCAAAAGCCAGCATAATGGTGCGGCCGTCAGCGGCAAAAATCTGCGACAGCCTTGTTTTCATGCCCCATTCGGCGTGGCCCATGCCCTTAACGTGAAAGGTCTGCGCAGGCGGCTTAATGCCGATGCCGTAGTCCTTTGCGATAATGTTTCCTTCTTTATCTGCCATAGCGTTTCACCTTAGTTTCTGTAATACGGGGTGCGGCACGGAGCGTTCCACAATTCGGTCAGTTCGTCGTCCATACGCGCAATAAACATCTGGAAGCCAGCGGTTTCCTGAACGGTCAGCAGTTCACCGACATGGCTTGCAACAACTTCAATGCCTTTTTCTGCAAGGTATTTGTGGCATTTGCGGTAAACAATCAGCTGTTCCATCAAAGTGGTTGCGCCGCTGCCATTGATGATAACCATCAGTTTTTCGCCGCTCTTAACGTCAAGGTCTTTCAAAAGTGCATCCATCATAATAACGGCGGTTTCGTCCGCGGATTTCATCGGCATGCTGCCACCGCCGCCTTCACCGTGCTGGCCCATGCCAACTTCCATCATGCCGTCTTCAATGTGGGCAATTTCCATGCCGGTTGCCGGATGGGTTGCGCCTACGCACGCAACAGCAATGGTTGCCATGTTATCGGCAAAACGCTGTGCAATTGCGGCAACTTCTTCAAGGGATTTGCCCTGAGCAGCTGCTGCACCGGCAATTTTGTACAGAGGGATGCAGCCTACCAGGCCGCGGCGGTCATCGGCGTTGGAACGCGGTGCATTGGCAACGTCCTCCTGAGTAACAACTTTGGCAACATTGATGCCCAGCTTTTTAACCTGTTTCATCGTCAGGTTGCCGGTCAGCATATCACCGGCGTGGTTCAATACAACAAACAGTACGCCGTGGCCTTTGTCCGCCATTTTGATGGCTTCAACACAGGACTGCGGGCCGGGCGCAGCAAAAATATTGCCCGCAACGGAAATATCAATCATGCCCTCGCCGACAAAGCCGCTGATAGCAGGCTCATGGCCGGTGCCGCCAAGGGTTACGATGGTAACGCGGTCAGCATCTTTTAATTTTTTGTTCACAACAAGGTTGCCTTCTTCCAGAGAAACAATGTCGGAATTGCTCAGCGCAAGACCTTCCAGAAGCTCCGCGGTTAAATTTTCAGGGTCATTGATAAATTTTTTCATTCTTACAACCTCCATTAAAATATTTTTGCAAACTTTCGTTGATTATTCCTTAATGCCTTTGGCAAGGCCGGCGAAGAAAATCGCCATCGAAACAGCACCCGGGTCCTTATGGCCGAGGCTGCGTTCGCCTACATTTTTAGCACGCCCGAATTTTGCCACCATATCTGCGGTAGCATCGGCGCCTTTTTGTGCTGCTTCGGCAGCCGCTGCCAAAATTGTTTCAAGGCTGCCTTCCGTTTCTGCAATCGCCGCCACTGCGGGATAAAAAGCGTCAACCAGAGTTTTGTCGCCTTCTTTAGCCTTGCTTACGTCCATAAAATCTTCCTTGGCCTGCGCAAACATACGCTTAAATTCGATATCGGTC
>CASEGD010000097.1 GCA_949287345.1 uncultured Phascolarctobacterium sp.
GCCCTTGCCGGGAATGTAAATACCTGGTTCTATGCTGAACGTCATGCCGCTTTCCAGCACAACATCAGTACCGCGTTTGTTAATATTGGGCATCTCGTGGATCTCAAGCCCCACGCCGTGCCCAAGGCCATGCACATAGTTTTCGCCGTAGCCGCGCGATGTGATATATTCCCTTACAATCGCGTCCAGCTCTGCGCCCGTCATACCGGGTTTTGCAGCTTTCAGGCCACGCCACTGCGCTTCTTCCACAATGGTATAAATTTCCTTATGCCACGAATTGGCCATGCCCAGAACTACCGTCCTCGTCATATCAGAGTGGTAGCCGTCATACACAGCGCCAAAATCAAAGGTAATAAAATCGCCCACCTCAATCTGCTTATCGCTGGCCATGCCATGCGGCAGTGCGCTGCGTGCGCCGGAGGCGATAATGGTATCAAACGAAGGTTTTTCGCTGCCCATGCTGCTCATGTAATATTCAAGCCTTGCGGCAAGCGCTTTTTCCGTCATGCCGGGCTTAATCTCAGGCAGCAGCTTCAAAAAAGCCTGGTCGGCAATTTTAAAGGCTTTCCACATCAGGTTCAGCTCGCGCTCGTCCTTCACCATGCGCAGGTACTTCAAATCAATGTTCAAAAGCTCCTTGCCGGGCACCGCTTCTTTCAAGCTCTGGTAATCGTTGTAGCTGTAAGCCGCGCCGTCAAAGCCGATTTTTGTATGCGCCGACGCAAGTTCAGCCGCTGCCTGCCAGATATTATCAGTATAGGTCAGCACGCGGCAGTAATTCTGCACTTCATCATTCGCCTGCGTGGTATAACGCCCGTCCGTTATTAAAACAGTGCTTTTCGCGTCAACGTACAGCAAACTGCTGTCGCCGCGGAAGCCGGACAGATAGCGGATTGTGGGAATATCCTTCACAATAACGCAGTCCATGCCGTTTTTTGCCATCAGGCTTAAAAACCTGCCTAAACGCTGCATCATTTGTATCCCACCATTCCTTCATTAAACAATAATACCATTATATTTTAACATAAACCGCGCAGGATGTCACTATTTGCGCGCAAATTTACCGGTTAAAAATAATAATTAAGCTGCACGGCTACGCTTAAATCACGGCTTGCGCTGTTCCAATCATGTTCAAAGCTTCCGCCGATTTCCCATTTATCGCCCAGCTTTGTACCGATATATGCCGCAGCAACGATATGGTTTTTGCTGCCGTCCATGTTGGATACGCCGAAGCCTGTGCCGCCTTTGGCAAAAGCAAAGTCCGTATTCTGCACATCGCCCTCCAGAATGCGTTTATAGGCAAGGCTGAAGCCGTATTTGCCGTTATCGTCCTGCCTGTCCAGCGCAAAGCCAAGCTCGCCGGTTAAATAGTTGTCGCTGAAACCGCCGCTGTGTACGCCAAACACGCTGCCGCGCTCGGTAAAGCTGTCCTGCTTGTAATGCGCATAATCCACTGCGACAAACGGGCTTAAGTGCCAGCTCTCTTTGCCGTAGTGCAAATCGTAAGCATATTTGGCGCCCGCGCCGATAACGCTACTGTCGTAATCGCTTTCAACTTTACTGCTTAAACCGCTGTGGCTGAAAGCACTGCCAAGATGCCTTGTCATTTCGTTATCCTGCACGCCGTAGCTTACATAGCCCGTTACCGTGCCGGGCTGGTTTTTAGTGCCGCCATACAGGGCTGCGGTGTAGTTATCGTATTCGCCTTCGGCACTGTTGCCGTACACGCTGTTATCACTATAAGCAAACAGCACGCCTGCGTAAGCGCTGTCATCTAAAAATCGCGCCCTAGCGTAAGGTTAAAGCTGTGGCGGTTTACGCCGTAATCTGTGTCGCCCCAGCTTTTGCCGCTGATTGCCCAAAATGCTTCGTCGCGATCCAAATGCTGCTGGCGCGTAACTGCCTGCCGCACGTCGCGGTTCTGCATAGCGTCGCGTGCAAGTTCAAGGTGCATGCCTTCGCTGGCGCTGATGTTTTGCATTGCCCCACGCAGTTCATTGCTGTCTAAAGCATACAGGCGGTACATTTCCTGCTGTTCGTCTGCGCTTAAATTATCATACAAACTATTGATGGCGTTAAAACGGTCGCCAGTTATACCGGCATTGTTGTTTACAGATGTTGTGAGTGTTAAACCTTTGCCATTATTTTCAACTTTACTGTTCAGCAAACCACTGAAATCAGTATTAAAATTACCAACAGTTATAACATTATTAGAAGTTAAAAATGTCCCTGTTACTTCCGGCGCAGCAAATTCAGCAGCTTTAAGGCTCATTTTGCTTACATCGGCAGATTCGCCAACATTAATAACGGCATAATACTTGCCATCCGTATTAACGGCAATAACGCCATCACCTTCAAACTTACCGTTTACTTTTAAATTAAGCGGCTTATCTTTATCGTCAGTAACCGCGCCCCAACTACCCGCCTGCACCGTGCCATGGTTATATAAACTGCCGTTTATTGTACCGCTGCCTGCGATTGTGCCTGCGCCTTCGCTGTAAGCATCACCTGCTACTCTGCCGTCAATCTGCAAAGTACCGCCTGCTGCAATGCTTGCGCCTTTGTAGGTGTTATTGCCTGTTAAAGACAAAACACCTTCGCCGGTTTTATACAAGCCTGCATGCAAACCGGCAAGTCCGGATTGTGCAACCTGTTTGTTATACTGTTCCATATAATATTCCGTCATCCAGTTATGGTCATCACTCGCAACCGGATTATTATCAAAATTATTGGTTGTATAAAATACCCAGCGGTCGTGCAAATCTTTTATGTCGCTGTCTGCGCCGTCAAAATCTATATGAGTATCACCAAGCGGATTTTCGGCAATGTATCCGGCACGGATTTCGGAAATATCATTACTCCAAACAGAATTATACCCCTGCGTATCGACTTTGTATAATGCCTGTTCAGTATTACCTTCAACACCTGCAACTGTATAATCACTACTGATATCGCTCTTATCCAAACGGCGCACGTTAATTGCACCCAAGCCTTTTACAGCACTACCTGCATCTACAATACCCTGCCCGAACAAAACATCCAAAGGAACATTTTGATAAACCGTTATATTATTCTCATCAAAAATATAATTTTGTCGAAACCTGTCTAGCAGTACATTTTTTAAACTCTCTGCATCTTTTACTCCAGCAAAATGTTCATCAAATTTATTTTTGTCTCCATTACAAAAATAATCTAAAAAAATATCGTCGTTTTCTGTGTAATATTCGTAAAGTATATCCCATTTATTTATATTTTCAGAGGCTTTGCCTGTAAAATAAATATTAAAATTTAAATTTGTACCATCTTCTAAATAATCTTCCTGAAGTGTTATAAAATACTCTTTTTTTGCTTCAATATTTTTATTAGCCGTGCTTAAAAGCACATCGCCAATCTGTTTGCCACTTAAATAAGGAAACGCCTGTTGTACTAATGCACCAACACCGGTTACCATCGGCGCTGCCATTGATGTACTTGAATAGCACTCATAATATTTTCCATTTGTATCAAAATCTGAATAGGTAGAATTAATACTCCACCCCGGTGCGGTTAAACTAGTATCTTCATTGTACATGACAAGATCGGAAAATATAGCTATAGCATCACTTTCAGCTGAAAAGCTGCTATCCTCATTTTTAGTAAAGCTGTTCGCCTTGGCTGCTGTAACGGTAATAATATTATCGCTATACGTTTTATCTTTAAATAATACATCTATATTAGATTCTAAACCTGCAGTTAAATGGCCACTGTTGCCGGCAGCAAATACTAAAAGCTTATCGCTGTTCACAGCACTTTGGATATCCAAAAAATTACTTGGACTATTAATAAGCTCTTGCTGTAAATCAAGGAATTCATCATAAGATGTAATATCGGCCAGATAAGCATTTGCTCCCCAGGAATTATTAATAATTTTTATATCAGGGTCAGCCAAATAATAATCATAATAACCGATTGCCGGGTTAAACGAACCATTGGAAAAATAATAGTCCATAACAGAACTGCTGGCAATACCGGCGCCATAAGCCACGCCGTGCATACCATTACCGTCTTTATTGGCAGCAACAATACCTGCCACATGAGTCGGATGATCAATTACTACCCATGTTAAAGGTACTTCCGCCGTTGTTATATTATCATAAACTACTGAATTATTTGCCTTTCCGCTGAATTCCGGATGCGCAAAATTAACCGTACCTACATCAGCAACACCAACAGTTACGCCTTTGCCGGTATATCCCTGCGCGTAAGCGTCAGCGGCGTTGATTAAATCCAGTACGTTATCGCCTATATTTTTATATTCATTTGTCCTGAAACTATCCGCACCAGCGGCAAACACAGCATAAGGCTGCATTGCCAAAAGGCTTAAGGTTACTGCCAGCATCAGCGTTTTGTTGGTTTTCATAATATTTACCTCTATCGGTTAAATAAATTAAAATTTTTACATTTTTATTATAACACAACGCCGCTTGGGCTGTATATCCGCACAAGCAAAAACCCCGCGCCAAAGCACGGGGTTATGTTTATGCCGGTTCTGCTTCCAAAACTTCTGTCTGGAAGGGCATGTTTTCAATTATTTCCATTACGTCGTTGTAGGTATCGGGCGTGCCCAGAAGCTTTACCACGCCGTCAGCCGGGTCTACGGTGGTTACAAGCGCCAAGTGTTCGTAGCCTTCCATAATCCAGTTCACGTCGGCAATGCGCTCCGGCGCGACGCGTACATATATTATACTTCGGTCATCGCTCATAAAATTTTCCTCCGCAGCAGCGAATCGGGCAAAAGCTCTGTACCGCAGCTGATATAAAAATGCTGGCGTGCGTGCGGCGCACAGTCAATCGGCGTGCCTTCCTCGTCACGCATATCCGTCAGCACCAGCGGCATTAAGGTGCCGTCCGGCATCAGCAGTTCCAGTTCTTCGCCATTTTTTACGTTGTTGCGCTGTTCAATAAGTGCCTGTTTCTTTTCTTTATCGTAGCTTAAAACAATGCCGACAAAGTCGTGCGTCTGCTCGTAGCTGCTGGTGGTGTAAACCTGCGCATCCGCGCCGGGCGTGCCAAAAGCAAAGCCTTCGGTGTAAGGGCGGTGCGATACTTTGTTCAGTTCCTCCAGCCATTCGGGCTGAACCTTGTAGCCTTCCGGGTCTGCCATAAAGGC
>CASEGD010000098.1 GCA_949287345.1 uncultured Phascolarctobacterium sp.
ACGCGTTTATCGGCTGCAACAGCAATCTGGTTGCGCCCGTTACCATCGGCGACGGCGCTTATGTCGGCGCAGGCTCTACCATTACCAAGGAAGTTCCCGCCGACGCGCTTGGCATTGCCCGCGCCAAACAGAAAAACATTGAAGGCTGGGCGGCAAAACAGCGCGAAGACTGATAAATTTTGCTAATTGACTTGTTAAAACTGCGTAAAAAGTTGTATACTATATTTATAAGGTAAAAAATTTCAGGCAGTACAGACTAATTGACTTGGAGGTATATGACCATGTTGTCAGATGAGAGCAGAATGAGGATTTTTACCGGTAACGCCAACCCCGACCTGGCACGCGAGATTGCCGAAAATCTCGGTACTACCGTCGGCGATGCCGTTATCAACCGTTTTAACAACGGCGAAGTGCAGGTTATGATTAACGAAAGCGTACGCGGCAAGGACATCTTTATTGTTCAGCCTACCTGCGGCCCTATCGTTAACGATAACGTAATGGAGCTTTTGATTATGGCTGATGCCTTCAAACGCGCTTCCGCCGCACATATCACCGCAGTTATCCCTTACTATGGCTATGCGCGCCAGGACCGCAAGGCCCGCGGCCGTGAACCTATTACCGCTAAATTGATGGCAGACCTTTTGGAAACCGCCGGCATTACCCGCGTTGTTACCATCGACCTGCATGCTGCACAGATTCAGGGCTTCTTCAACGTACCGTTTGACCATATGCCCGGGCAGCCGATTCTGGCGGAATACATTAAGAGCAAAAATTTAGACGACCTCATTGTTGTATCTCCTGACCTTGGCGGCGTAAGCCGTGCCCGCACGATGGCAGAACGCCTCGGCTGCGGTATGGCTATTATCGACAAACGCCGTCCGGAACCGGGTGTTGCCGAAGTTATGAACCTCATCGGCAATGTTGAAGGCAAAACGGCAGTGCTTGTTGACGATATGATTGATACGGCAGGCTCTTTGGTTGAAGCAGCCAAAGCCGTTAAAAAATTCGGCGCTAAAGAAATTTACGCATGCTGCACGCACCCGATTTTAACGGACCCGGCAGTAAGCCGCATCGCGCAGTCGGATATTACTGAAGTTGTTGTTACCAACACCATTCCGCTGCCGCCCAGCAAAAAGCACCCCAAAATCAAAGTGCTTTCCATTGCGCCTATCTTAGCAGAAACCATTCTGCGCATTTACAACCAGTGGTCTGTAAGCCAGCTGTTTGAAAAACATAAATAATAAACACAAAGGGCCTGCCGCAGGCGCGGCGGGCCTTATTTTTGCATTAAGGAGATTTTATGAAACTGATTGCAGGACTTGGCAACATCGGTAAGGAATACGAAGGCACGCGCCACAACATCGGCTTTATGGTGGCCGACGAGCTGGCAAAGCGCTGGGGCATTACAACCTGGAAGAACGAGCGCAACGCCATGTGCGCCGAATACCGCACGCCGGAAAAAGTTTTTTTAATTAAACCGACAACCTACATGAATTTAAGCGGCGAAGCAGTCGGCGCTTTTGCCAATTTTTACAACATCGTGCCGGAGGATATCGCCGTTATTCAGGACGACCTTGATTTGCCCTGCGGCCAGCTGCGTGTGCGCCGTAAAGGCAGCGCGGGCGGGCATAACGGCATTAAATCCATCCAGCAGCATCTCGGCACGGGCGATTTCCCGCGTTTTAAAATCGGCATAGGCCACCCGGAACGCAACGCCAAAGCCGTTATCGGGCATGTGCTGCACCGCTTCGGCAAGGAAGAACAGGCGCTTATCGACGAAGCCGTCAGCAAAATGGCGGACGCCGTCGAGCTGTGGCTGAAGGGCGACATGGACGCCGTTATGCAGGAATACAACAAAAAGCCGCCCAAAAAGAAGGAAGAAGAGGCTGAAGAAAAAAATAATCCGGTGGACACCGGTAAAAATTAAACGGCTTAAAATTTGCCGTGCTGTAACGCATGTTACACTTTTTGTGCTTAATTTACAATAAAAAATAAAATTGTAAAAATTTTGTGCGGAAAGTGTTGACAAGGCGTTAAACGCTTATTATAATAAGCTCATCAAATAACAAATTGCGTTGATTGGGAAAAGTAGTAAGGTAAGCCCAGATTCCAGAGAACTTATCATTTGCTGAGAGATAAGATCAAAGCACTTTATGAAAATCCCCCATGAGCTGCCGCCTGAAGGGTGCGAACCTGTGTAAGCGCGGCCGGAGGACGACCGTTACAGCGTCAGGCATTGAACGTCAGCTGTGAAGCTTTCGGTGATGCCGGTAAAGCGGCTGCTTTTTAAGCAGCAATAAGAGTGGTACCGCAGAGCTATCGGCTTTGTCTCTTACAAAAGAGGCAAAGCCTTTTTTGTTGGTAAAAAGCTTACAATCGCCGGTTTGTTATTGGCAAAAATTTTTTACAACAAAGGAGTAATGAAAAATGAATGTACTGAACAAACTGGCAGAATTTGTAGGCAAAAACCTTACTTACATTGTGGTTGCGGTCGTTGTGGCCGCGTTCTTCCAGCCGCAGGCGTTTACCTGGGCGGCTTCCAAAACGGTACTTTTGCTTTCGGTAATCATGTTCGGCATGGGCATGACGCTGCGCGCCAGCGATTTTGCACTCGTGTTCCAGCGTCCCAAAGATGTGTTCTTCGGCTGCGTAGGCCAGTTCACCATCATGCCGGCGCTGGCTTATGTGCTTACCGTTGCGTTTGAGCTTCCGCCCGAACTTGCCATCGGCATGATTCTTCTCGGCACCACGCCGGGCGGCACGGCTTCCAACGTAATGACCTATCTCGCCAAAGGCGATGTTACCCTGTCGGTGTGCCTTACCACGGCAACTACGCTGCTTGCCCCGGTGCTGACCCCGTTCCTTACCTGGGTGCTGGCAGGCCAGTGGGTTGAAGTTTCCTTCCTTGCCATGCTCAAATCCGTGGCGCAGGTAATCTTAGTACCCATCGTGCTTGGCATCTTCGTTCACAAACTGGTTGGCGATAACTTCGTCGTTAAATTCTCCAAAGTGCTCGTGCTGGTTTCCGCGTTCAGCGTACTGTCCATCATGGGCGCAATGGTTGCCTTAAACGGCGCAAAAATCATCGAACTCGGCTGGGTGATGGTAATGGCAGTTGTGCTGCAAAACCTTGGCGGTTACGCGCTTGGCTGGCTGCTTGCCAAACAGGCCGGCATGGGCGACGCGCAGCGCACCACCGTTATGCTGGAAGTCGGCATGCAGAACTCCGCACTGGCCTGCTCGCTGGGCACGCTGCACTTTACGGCAATGGCAGCAATCCCGGGCGCAATCGCAGGTGTTGTTCACCAGACCACCGGTTCGCTGTTAGCCTCCGTCTTTGCGGCACGCGCTTCCAAAAAAGAGCAGGCTGCCGCACCGCTTGCCAAACCGGAATTTGCTGACTGAATAATCGCGCCGCGGCGCAGATACACAGCCTAAAATAAGGGATTTTGTTCGGACTAAAAAACATATAAAGCTGCACCTTAAGCAGCTACTATCTCCCCCGGCCCCGGTGCTCCGCCGCCGGGGTTTTAATTTGCCGTTGACAGCCTGCGGCGGGTATGTTATATTTTTATAAGCTGAATACTAAAATTCGTTGTGGATTTTTCTGGCTTTGCCACTTTTCGCCACACAGCCGCCTTAACGGGCGCTGTGTGGTTTTTTGTTGGAGGTATTATGAACGAAAATTTTATGAAGGAAGAACCCGTCCTGCCGCTGATAACCGCTATGGCGCTGCCCATGGTCATCAGCATGATGGTCAATTCGCTCTATAATATAGTAGACAGTTTTTTCGTCGCGCAAATCAGCGAGGACGCTATGACGGCGCTGTCGCTGGTTTTTCCGGTGCAGAACTTCATCAACGCCGTCAGCATCGGCTTTGGTGTGGGCATTAACGCGCTTATTGCTTATTACCTCGGCGCGGGCGAAGGCGAAACTGCCAACCGAGCGGCGGTGCATGGCATGGCGCTTTCTGCGTTGCACGGCGTGGTGCTGATGGTGCTGTGCATTGCCGTAATGCCAAAGTTTTTAGCCGCTTTTACGGATAACGCCGCCGTTATCGACATGGGCGTGCGCTATTCCAACATCGCCTTCAGCTTTTCGCTGATAATCATGCTGGGGCTGGCGTTTGAAAAAATCTTTCAGGCCGTCGGCAACATGAAGGTAACAATGATCGCGCTGATGGCGGGCTGCATTGTCAACATCATTTTAGACCCGCTCTTAATTTTCGGCATCGGGCCCTTCCCCAAATGGGGGATAGAAGGCGCGGCCGTGGCAACGGGCATCGGGCAGATAACAACACTTGCCATTTACCTGTTTGTGTATAAAAACTACCCGCTGCGCATTAAGTTAAGCCGCCGCTATTTAACGCGCGACGCGGGGCTTGATTTTAAACTGTACGCCATCGGCATACCGGCAACGCTGAACCTTGCTCTGCCGTCGCTGCTGGTATCTTCGCTCAACACAATTTTAGCGGCGTTTTCGCAAAGCTACATCGTGGTGCTGGGCATTTACTACAAGCTGCAAACCTTTTTGTACCTGCCCGCCAACGGCATTATTCAGGGCATGCGCCCGCTGATTGGCTTTAACTACGGCGCGGGCGAGCATGGGCGCGTAAAGGCAATTTACAACACCACGCTTGTGATGAACGCCTGCATTATGCTGGCAGGCACGGCAATTTGCCTGCTGGTGCCGGATGTATTAATTGCCATGTTTACGGATAACGCCGTTACCGTCGAAGCAGGCGCGCAGGCACTGCGGATAATTTGCGCCGGGTTTATCGTATCGGCAGTAAGCGTAACGGCCTGCGGCGCGCTGGAAGGTTTGGGCAAAGGCCTGCCGTCGCTTGTAATATCGCTGCTGCGCTATGTGGTGATAATAATACCGGCGGCGTGGCTGTTAAGCAAATACTTCGGCGCGCAGGGCGTATGGCACGCCTTCTGGATAGCCGAACTGTTGACTGCAATAGCGGCGCAGCTTGTTTATAAAAGGTATAGTAAGTAAAAAAATAAGCGTGCTTTGCATTTTGCAAAACACGCTTTTTGTATCTTTACAGGTTTATATTTTTCTGTTATCATAATAAAGCAAATGTGCTGCCATAACGGTAGGCGGTTAGCCCTCCAACGGAGGGACTG